>JBAPQQ010000762.1:0-2909 GCA_049280695.1 Mycobacterium sp. | reverse complement strand
CCTGTACACCGGACAGGGCTCGCAGTACGTCAACATGCTCGCCCAACTCCGCGATCACGAGCCGGTGGTGGCCGCCACCTTCGACGAAGCCGACCGGGTGATGGCGCCGCTGCTGGGAAAGCCGTTGACCGAGTACGTGTTCGCCGACACCGCCGACGAAAGAGCCGCGGAGCGGCTGGCCACGCAGCTGATGCAAACCGAGATCACCCAACCGGCGGTGCTGACCACCGATCTCGCGCTGACCCGGATGCTCGGGCAATACGGCGTGCGGCCCGACATGGTGATGGGCCACAGTCTCGGCGAATACGGCGCGCTGGTGGCCGCCGGTGCGCTCTCGTTCGACGCAGCGCTGGAGGCGGTCAGCGCCCGCGGCCGCGAGATGGCCAGCCTGTCGGTGGGCGACAACGGCGCGATGGCCGCGGTGTTCGCCCCGCTGGCCGAGATCGAGCGGATCGTCGGCGAAACCGACGGCTACGTCGTCGTCGCCAACATCAACAGCACCGGCCAGGCCGTCATCGGCGGCGCCACCGACGCCGTCGAACGCGCCGTCGCGGCGTTCACCGCCGCCGGTCTGAACGCCTCGCGCATCCCGGTCAGCCACGCCTTCCACACCGAGATCGTGGCACCGGTCAGCGAGCCGCTGAAGGCGGTGCTGCGCCGCCTGGACGTGCGGCCACCGAGCCTGCCAGTCGTGGCGAACGTGACCGGCGACTTCTATCCGGCCGACGCCGACGTGGACACGATGCTCGACCTGCTGGGCAGGCAGGTGGCGTCGCCGGTGCGGTTCATCGACGGCCTGCGCAATCTGTACGCGGCCGGCGCCCGGGTGTTCGTCGAGGTCGGCCCGAAGAAGGCGCTGCACGGCTTCGTCGAGGACGTGCTCGGCACCAGCGAAGAGGACGTGCTGGCGCTGTTCACCAACCACCCGAAGCTGGGCGACGTCGTGTCGTTCAACCAGGCATTGTGCGGGCTGTACGCCGCAGGGCTGGGATACGGCGAGCCGGCGCCCGCGAAGCCGGCCGTGAGGACGGAGACTGCTATGACCGACGCGCAGTACGCCGCACTGGGCCGACACCTGGTCGATGTCGTGCAACACGGCGTGCACCCCCAACCAGCCGGGCCCGGCTCGGCACCGCCTCCCACCGAACCGGTGGTCATCACCGGGGCCGCGCTCGGCCTGCCCGGCGTCGAGCGGGTGTTCGACGACGAGAACGTCACCCGCATCCTCGACGGCCAGCAGTTCATCGACTCGATTCCGCACGGGCTGCGTCGTGCGATGCTCGACCGCCACATCACCCGGTTGGTCAAGCGCGAATCCGGCGACCCCACCTTCGAGACCATCGACAGCGAGTCGGAGGTCATCAAGCTGGCCGGCCGCAGCGCACCGCTGGACGTGGTGAGCGAGTTCGGAATCGACACCGCCCGCGACGCCGCACTGGACGTCACCACACGGCTGGCCATCGGCGCCGGATTCGACGCGCTGCGCGACGCCGGAATTCCGTTGGTGATGCACTACAAGACGACGACGTTGGGCACCCAGCTGCCCGACCGCTGGGGGCTGCCCGAGTCGATGCGCGACGACACCGGCGTCATCTTCGCCTCCGCCTTCCCGGGGCTGGACAACTTCGCGCAGGACCTGGAGCGCTACTACACCGACCGCAGCCGCCGCGAGCAACTGAGCACGCTGGAGGCAGTGCGCGGCCGCCTCGGCGACGACGAGCCGGCAGCCGCGGAGGTCGACCGGCGCATCCACGAGTTGCGCCACACCATCGAGACCGAGCCGTTCGTGTTCGACCGGCGCTTCCTGTTCCGCTGCCTGTCGATGGGGCACGCGCAGTTCGCCGAGATCATCGGGGCGCGCGGGCCGAACACGCAGGTCAACGCCGCGTGCGCCAGCACCACCCAGGCGGCGGCGCTGGCCGAGGACTGGATCCGGGCCGGCCGGTGCCGGCGGGTGGTCGTAGTGTCGGCCGACGACGCGAGCTCCGACGCGCTGCTGCCCTGGCTGGCGTCGGGCTTCCTGGCCACCGGGGCCGCCGCCACCGACGATCTCGTCGAGGAGGCCGCGACACCGTTCGACCAGCGCCGGCACGGCATGATCCTGGGCATGGGCGCGGCTGCGTTCGTGGTGGAGTCCGCCGACTCGGCCGCAGAACGCGGGCTGCAGCCGATCTGCGAGGTGCTGGGCGCGGTCACCGCGAACAGCGCGTTCCACGGCACCCGGCTGGACGTGGAGCACATCGGCGCGGTGATGGAGAAGCTGCTCGCACAGGCCGAGGCCCGGGGCGTGGACCGGCACGCCATCGCCGGCAGCACGGTGTTCGTCTCGCACGAGACGTACACGCCGGCCCGCGGCGGCAGCGCGGCTGCCGAAATCCACGCGCTGCGAAGGATTTTCGGCTCCGACGCCGACGCGGTCGTCATCACCAACACCAAGGGCTTCACCGGGCACGCGATGGGCGCCGGCATCGAGGACGTCGTCGCGATCAAGTCGCTGGAGACCGGCGTGGTACCGCCGGTGCCGAACTACAAGGTGCCCGACCCGGAGCTCGGGCATCTGAACCTGTCGACCGGCGGCAGCTATCCGGTGCAGTACGCGTTGCGGCTGGGCGCGGGCTTCGGTTCGCAGATCGCGATGACGTTGATGCGCTGGACACCGGTGCCCGACGGGCGTCATCGCCTACCCGACGAGCTCGGCTACGCGTACCGGATCGTGGACGAGGCCAAGTGGCGGCGCTGGCTGGCACAGGCCGCGGGCACGGACGATCCGCAGCTGGAGGTCGTACAGCACCGGCTGAGGATCGTCGACACCGGCGCGCCGGCGGCTCGGCCGGCACGGACGCCGGTGGCCACCGAGACGGTGCTGGTGGGGCCCGCATCCGCGCCGGTGGCGTCGACCACCGCAGTAC
>JBAPQQ010000761.1:0-1863 GCA_049280695.1 Mycobacterium sp. | reverse complement strand
CCAGAGGGCGAGTCGCCCCGATATCGCCAGCATGGCCGGGACGAGCGTCATTGACACGAGCAACGCGATCAGCACCATGATGGCCAGACCCGGACCGAAGACGCGAAACAACGACAACTTGGCCACCGAGACACTGGCCACGCCGGCCGCCACGGTCAGCCCTGCGACCAGCACGATCGGCGCATTGTGCGTCACGGATGCGCGCAGGGCGGCACGGGGCGAACACCCCAGCAGCACTCGCCGCCGCATGCCGGCCAGGAAAAAGATCGAGTAGTCGGTGGCGAGACCGAGCGTGAGCGCAACGATCAGTGGCTGAATCTGACTCGGGGCGATGACCCCGATATCGGTGGAGGCCGCGCCGATCACGCGAACAGCCAAGAGATAGGCGACGACGGCGGTGGCCAGCGTGACCAGTGGGGCCACCACCGACCGGAAGGTGATCGCCAGGATGAGCGCGACCGCGGCCAGTGACCCGATTTCCACCCACTTCAACCGTTCTTGGACGAGGCGACCCTGCTCGACTTGGACCGGGACCACTCCGGTCACCCCCACCACGTCGGCCTCGGGTCCCAGGTGGTCGGCGTACGTCTGCGCGGCGTCGACGAGTTCTCCGCTGTTCAGCGTCGACCCGCCCCACAGGTATGTGACGATCGTCGTCGGCCGGCCCGGGGCGGACAGCACGTTCGGCACGGGCAGGGCACCGGCGATTCCAGTGGCGGGCATGCCGTTGTTGATCGTGTCGAGGTTGACCCGGGCTGCATGCCGGACCGTGCTGTCCAGAGCCGCCGTGCTTAGGCCGTCGGGGTCGCGCTGCACCACGGCGGCCCGGCTCAGCAGTGGCAGGCCGAACTGGTCCAACACCTCCTGGACGGAATGCACCGTTGCGGAGTCGTCGGAGATCTGCAGGCCGACATCGGTGCGCAACGCCGGCAGGTACATCGTCGCAAGCCAGACCGCGGCGCCGATGCCGAAAAGGATCAACCAGCGCAGCCGGATGACAAGTGCGGCGTAACCCCGGCTGAGTCGGCGGCCGCGCTCCCCCTCCGCCATGGCCGCCTCCTCGGGAACCTGCCAACGCGGACCGGACCTCGTGGATGGCCGCCCCTACCTCATAGTTTCCCACGTCCGGTACGACACATGAGTCACGATTGACAAGTCGGGCACCAGAACACGTTGCGTCCCTCGAGCACGGAGGTGAGCACCTTGGTCCCGCAGATCCGGCAGGGCTCGCCGGCGCGCCGGTACACATAGGTCCGCGGCCGGCCGGCACGGTACGGCGGCGCGCCGTGGTCGTGTTCCTTGCGGACCGCGTGGATCTTGCCGCGCCGGTAGCCGACCCGCATCAGCTCCACCAAATCGGCCCAGGCCGAATCGAATTCGAGGACGTCGACGGCCGTGCCCGGCCGAAAGGGATCGATCCCGTGACGGAACAGCAACTCGTTGCGATACACGTTGCCGACCCCGGCGATCACCGCCTGGTCCATCAGCAACGCGCCAATAGGCCGCTGCGACTTGGCAATTCGATTCCAGGCCGGCTCAGGGTCGGCATCGCGGCGCAGCGGGTCGGGGCCCAGCCGCGCGATCACCGCGTCGGCCTGCGCCTCGTCGAGCACCTCGCATGCCGTCGGCCCGCGCAGGTCGGTGCCGAAGTCGGCACCCACTATCCGCATGCGCACTTCGCCGACGGGAAGCGGCATCGGCACGCCGGACTCGGAGAACGACCCGTAGAGACCCAGGTGCACGTGGACGATCGGCCCGTCGGCGTAGTGGTGAAACAGGTGCTTGCCGTAGGCGCTGGCCCGCCGCAACACCCTGCCGTCGACCAGGGCCGCCCCCTCGGCGAACCGCCCTTGCGGGCTGGAC
>JBAPQQ010000760.1:0-2310 GCA_049280695.1 Mycobacterium sp. | reverse complement strand
CTCGGCAAGAAGGTCGAGGAGGGCGTGCGGGCCAAAATGAACGGTGACGGCAGCTGAGGTCGCGTCGAAATTGAGGCCAGGGCTGTGAATGTCGACGAGATGCAGCCCTGGCTTCAGTTTCGGTCAGCGTGTTGGCATGATCGAGCCCATGAGCATCGAAGCCATCTACACCGCAGAGTCCACGGCATCCGGCGGCGGCCGCGACGGCCACGTGAAATCGAGCGACGGCAAGATCGACCTGGACACCCGACCGCCGAAGGAGATGGGCGGCAGCGGCGAAGGCGTCAACCCCGAGTTGCTGTTCTCCGCAGGCTACGCGGCGTGCTTCCTCGGCGCACTGCGGCTCGTGGCCGGAAAGGCGAACGTCAAGCTCGACGACGCCACCGCGGTCACCGTGCGGATCGGCATCGGCAAACACGAGACCAGCTTCGGCCTGAGCAGCGACATCATCGGCTACCTGCCAGGGCTCGAGCAGTCGCAAGCCGACGATCTCATGGACAAGGCGAACCAGGTCTGTCCGTATTCGAAGGCCACCCGGGGCAATATCGACGTCGCCGTTTCGGCGAAGGTCTAGCAGATGCGGCTGGCTGCCGCTGCGATAGGCGCCGCACTCGCGCTAACCCTTGCCGCGCCGGCGTACGCCGCACCGTCGGAGCCCGGCGTCGTGAACTATGCGGTGCTCGGCAAGGGGTCGGTGGGCAACATCGTCGGCTCCACGATGCGGTGGGA
This sequence comes from Mycobacterium sp., assembly GCA_049280695.1. Taxonomy (GTDB): domain Bacteria; phylum Actinomycetota; class Actinomycetes; order Mycobacteriales; family Mycobacteriaceae; genus Mycobacterium. Next base: position 1,581 of record JBAPQQ010000760.1, on the reverse strand, counting down.
GAACTTCTTCAGCGAGCCGTTCCAGGGCTACTGGGTGGATGTCGCCGCGTGCAACAACTGGGCCGACATCGGGCTGCCCGAGGTCTACCTCGACCCCGATCTGGCCTCGTTCAACGGCGCCGAGACCAAGGAATCGGCAACCGACGAAACCCATTTCGTCAAGCAAGCAGCCGGTGTCTTCGCCACCACCGACGCAGCGGACCGAGCATTCCACCGCGTGGTCGACAGGACCGTCGGATGTGCCGGGCAGACCACCGGCATGCACTTCGCCGACGGGACGACGCAAGTGTGGTCGTTCTCCACCGGACTGGTCAACGCAACCGACGCGGAGTGGGTGAAGCAGGAGGTCGGAGCCGATCGCAGGTGCTTCACCCAGACCCGCCGGCGGGAGAACGTGCTGCTGCAGGCGAAGGTCTGCCAGTCCGGAAACGGTGGGCCGGCGGTGAACGCGCTGGCAGGTGCCATGCAGAACTCCCTGGGTCAGTAGCTCGTCGCGCAGCTGTCACGGACCCGTCACGCCAAATCGCCCGAAGTTGTCGGTGAGGTCTGGAAGATAAAGGGATGGCCGAGACTGCGCTGGCGGTTACGTCAGAGCTGGACCATGCGCCGCTCGAGTCGCTGACCGCGGCGGCCGACCACATCAGGGCGGCATGCCTGGCCGACGTGCCGGTGGGGCTGGTCGGCCTGGAACTGGAGGCGCACTGCTTCGACATGGCCGACCCGGGCCGGCGGCCGGGCTGGGACGAGTTGTGCGCGGTCATCGAATCGGCTGGTGACCTCCCGGGCGACAGCAGGGTCACGGTCGAGCCTGGCGGCGCGGTGGAGCTGTCCACACCGCCGGTGTCCGGCGTCGTCGCCGCGATCGAGGCGCTGTGGTCCGACCGGGCCGTGCTGCGGGCCGTGTTCGCGACGGCCGGGCTCGGTCTCGTTCTGCTCGGCACCGACCCGCTGCGGCGGGCGCGGCGCGTCAATCCCGGTGCGCGCTACCAGGCGATGGAGCAGCACTTTTCCGCCGCCCAAACCGGTGCGGCCGGGGCGGCGATGATGACGTCGACGGCGTCGGTGCAAGTGAACGTCGACGCCGGCCCTGCCGACGCCTGGGCGGACCGGGTGCGGCTCAGTCATGCGCTCGGCCCGACCATGATCGCGATCTCGGCCAACTCCCCGCTGCTGGCCGGGGCATTCTCCGGATGGCGCAGCACCCGCCAGCGGGTGTGGGGGCAGCTCGACACTGCCCGCTGCGGTCCGGTGCTCGGCGCCAGCGGGGACGATCCGGCCAGCGATTGGGCGCGGTATGCGCTGCGCGCACCGGTGATGCTGGTGCACAGCCCGGCCCCGCAGCCCGTCACGAGCTACGTCCCGTTCGCGGACTGGGTCGACGGGCGGGCCGGCCTTGCGGGGCGTCAGCCCACGTTCGCCGACCTCGACTACCACCTGACCACATTGTTCCCGCCGGTGCGGCCGCGGCGCTGGCTGGAGATCCGATACCTCGACAGCGTTCCCGACGCCGTGTGGCCAGCGGTGGCGTTCACACTCGTCACGCTGCTCGACGACCCGGTTGCCGCCGACATCGCCGCCGAG
>JBAPQQ010000759.1:0-2506 GCA_049280695.1 Mycobacterium sp. | reverse complement strand
AGGTCAGCCAAGGCTAGGCAGATGCGCCGTGCCGGCCCGCGCCGGCGGCGAATCTCCCTGCGCCTTCAAGCGCTTCGGCCGCCACGCGAGTCAGGCTGCCGAACTCGAAGTCGATCGCGTCCTTCTCCGACGAGCCCCACTGGTTGAGCATCGACAGCCGATCGGCGCGCATGCACTCCTGCGGCGGGGTGGCGAGCTCAGCTGCGAGTTCCTCCGCGGCTTGGCGCGCCCGGCCTTCCGGCACGACGCGGTTGGCCAGCCCCATGTCGTACGCCTCGGCCGCATCCACCGCCCGGCCGGTCAGAATCATGTCCATGGCCCGGCTCTGCCCGATGAGCCTCGGCAGCCGGATCGTGCCGCCGTCGATCAGCGGAACGCCCCAGCGCCGGCAGAACACCCCGAACACGGCCCCTTCCTCGGCCACCCGCAGGTCGCACCACAGCGCCAACTCCAGACCCCCGGCGACGGCGAACCCGCTCACCGCCGCAATCACCGGCTTGGACAACACCATTCGCGTCGGGCCCATCGGCCCCGGGCCGGCGCGGTGAGTCTGGTTGGTCTTCGGTGTACCGAACGCCTTGAGATCCGCACCGGCGCAGAAGGTTCCGTTGTCGCCCCACAGCACCGCCACCGATGCGGACTCGTCGCTGTCGAACTCCTCGAACGCGGCTACGAGTTGGGCTGCCGTCGGCCCGTTGACCGCGTTGCGCGCTGCCCGACGGTTGATGATCACCGTCGTCACCGGACCCTGCCGTTCGACTCGCACTTCGTCGCTCATGATGCCTCCACTGGTTGCCGGACCGAATGCCGACGTGCCGCGAGCTCGTCGGCGAACTGAAAGTAGCTGTCCCGCAACGCCGCCGCGGGCCAGGGGTCGGCCAGCAACTCGTCGGGCAGCACCGGGTCCGTGAGCAGATGCCGCACCATCCCGGCGGCGGCGACGAAGCGGCTGGGCGTGTCGGCGGCTCTGGCCATGTCCTGCAGCAGCCGGTTGGCCGTTCGCGCCCACCCCGTCAGATCCCACAACGTCTTCGCCAGCCCGGCGGGGTCGTCGTCACGGGCATGCAGCACCCGCACCCTGCACGTCACCTCCGCGGGCAGCGCCACCTCGAGGTTGTCTGGGCGAAGCCACACACCTTCGCGAAGCTCCCCGAAGCGGTTCTGCTGCAAGCGCGTTCGCAACGCCGCGCGAGTTCGCGGGTCGACACCGACGCTGGTGATCACCAGAGTCGTCCACCTGCCGTCCCATGCTTTTATTTGGGGCCGCATCGCGTCGTCCTGGCGTCGTTGCCGGGCCAGCAGCCGGTCCGACAGCCGGTATCCGTCGGCCGAGCGCACCAGGTCGCCGGTACCGACCAGCCGAGTCAGTGCCACCCGAACCGTCGACTCCTTCAGGCCGAAATCAGCTGTGAGACTGAGCAGTTCGGCTGTCGTCGCCCATGCCGGATGCGCCCCCAGCAGCACGCTGAGCACCACGGAGCGGGCGGTCATCCGGGTCAGCGTTCGGGGCCGCGATGAGCGTCGTGCGCGAAGAGCATCGGACACGGTCAGACCTGTGACGCGCGTCGCCCGTGGTCACCGAAAGGCTCGTCGCGTCGGCGAACCGCGTCGCGGAACCCCTGCTCGCGGGCCTGTGCGACGAAGTCGTGACCCTCGGGTGTGTGCCGCGCGATCCCGTCGAAGATGGTCGAGATCATCGCGCTGTTGGCTGTGCCCTGCTGGTACAGCACGCTGTTCATCGCGAGCTTCACCATGATCAGCTGGTTGACCGGCACGGCCGCGATGCGCTGCACCAGCCGCTCGGTGCGCTCGTCGAGGTCCTCCGCGTCGGGGGCTTCCACGGCCAGTCCCCACTCGGCTGCCTGAGCGCCGGTGATGCAGTCACCGGTCAGCAGAAGGCGTTTCGCGCGCTGGTCGCCGAGCCGGTGCGCCCACATTCCGGCCGCCGGTACACCCCAGACCCGGGTCGGCGGATAGCCGATCTTGGCGTCCGCTGCGGCGATCACTTGGTCGGCGTGCAGCGCGATGTCGGTGCCGCCGGCCACGCAGTAGCCGTGGATCTTCACGACGGTCGGCTTGTCGGCGTGCATGAGGCTGGAGAAGCCGCGGACGAACCGGCTCATCATCTGGTAGTCGATCATCGGGTCCCACGGCCGATCCGGTAGGTGGTTGACCGCCTGCGACTTGCCGTCGAGCACCGTCCCCTTGTACGCGCTGCCGCCGCCGGCCGACGACGACCCCTCGGCGTAGGCGCCGAGATCGAAACCGGCGCAGAAGCCTTCGCCCCGGCCGGACACGAGGATCACGTGCACGTTCGGATCGAGGTCGGCGCGCTCGACCAGAGCCGACAGCTCCAGCGGCGTGTCGGCGACGATCGCGTTGCCTTTTTCGGGGCGGTTGAACGTGATTCGGGCCACCCGGTCGGTGACCTCATAGGTCATCGTCTTCAGGTTGTCGAAGTCGACCGGCCTGATCGCGTGCGTCATCCCTTCGCTCCACCCTTCCG
>JBAPQQ010000758.1:0-2633 GCA_049280695.1 Mycobacterium sp. | reverse complement strand
AGCTCACCCAGCCGGTTGGCGCTCGGCGCGTCGACCGTCACCACCAGATCGGCGTCCCGGCGCATGTCCTGCGGGCGCACCAGGAACTGGCAGCCCGGCAGCGTCCGCAGGGACTCCGGCAGCCGGTCCGGCGTCGCGAAGCTGATTTCCACGTCGACGCCGTCACGGTCGAGCACCAGCGCCAGCGCCAGGCCTGCGCCGACGCTGTCGGCGTCGGGGTGGACATGGCACACGATTGCGACCGTCCGGGCATCGGCAAGCGCCTTCGCCGCAACCCGCGCGTCGACGCGAGATTCGATTTCTGCTACGTCAGTGGTCTCGATTGCGGTCACCGCTGTCCTGGTTGTCGGCTGTTGCGCTTTCCTCGTTCTCTGCTACCACACGGTACGGTTGCGCGTCGCCCGCAGGTTTGGCGCCCTGCCTGACCTTGGCCACCTCGGCGTCGGCCTCCCGGGCCCGCGCGAGCAGTTCCTCCATCCGATGAGCCGCGTCCGGGACGGTGTCCCGCACGAATGTCAGCGTCGGCGTGAACCGGACACCCGTTCCCGCACCGACTTTCGTGCGCAGCACACCCTTGGCCCGCTCCAGCGCAGCCGCAGCCCCGGCGTAGTCCGGCTCGTCTTCGAGGGTGGGACCCAGCACCGTGTAGTAGAGCGTCGCGTCATGGAGGTCCGCGGTGACCTTCGCGTCGGTGATCGTCACGCCGGCCAGGCGCGGATCCTTGATCTCGTACTCGATCGTCGACGCGACGATCGTCGAGATCCGCTTGGCCAGCCGACGCGCGCGCGCCGGATCAGCCATCGGTACCGACGTTCCTACCCACGCTCTTTTTCCACCAACTCGTACGTCTCGATCACGTCGCCCTCCTTGATGTCGGAGTAGGTCAGCGTCACACCGCACTCGTAGCCGTCGCGGACCTCGGTGACGTCGTCCTTCTCCCGCCGCAGCGACTGGACGGTGACGTTCTCGGCCACCACGACGCTGTCGCGCAGCAACCGGGCCTTCGCGTTGCGCCGGATGATGCCCGATTGGACCAGGCAGCCGGCGATCGTGCCCACCTTGGACGACCGGAACAGCGCGCGCACCTCGGCACGGCCCAGCTCGCGCTCCTCGTAGACTGGCTTGAGCAGCCCGCGCAGCGCCTTCTCGATCTCGTCGATGGCCTGGTAGATCACCGAGTAGTAGCGGATCTCCACGCCTTCGCGGTTGGCCAGCTCGGTGGCCTTGCCCTCGGCACGCACGTTGAAGCCGATGATGATCGCATCCGAGGCCGACGCCAGGTTGACGTTGGTTTCGGTGACGCCACCGACCCCGCGGTCGATGACGCGCAGCGCGACCTCGTCGTCGACCTGAATTCCCAGCAGGGCCTCCTCCAGCGCTTCGACGGTGCCGGCGTTGTCGCCCTTGAGGATCAGGTTCAGCTGGCTGGTTTCCTTCAGCGCCGAGTCCAGGTCCTCCAGGCAGATCCGCTTGCGCGCCCGGGCCGCCATCGCGTTGCGCTTACGTGCGCTGCGCCTGTCGGCGATCTGGCGGGCGATGCGGTCTTCGTCGACGACGAGGAAGTTGTCACCGGCGCCGGGCACCGACGTGAAGCCGATGACTTGCACCGGACGCGACGGCAGCGCCTCCTCGATGTCCTCGCCGTGCTCGTCGACCATGCGACGGACGCGGCCGTAGGCGTCGCCGGCCACCACCGAGTCGCCGACGTGCAGCGTGCCGCGCTGCACGAGCACGGTGGCCACCGGCCCGCGGCCGCGGTCCAGGTGCGCCTCGATCGCCACGCCCTGGGCCTCCATGTCGGGGTTGGCCCGCAGATCCAGCGCCGCGTCGGCGGTCAGCAGCACCGCCTCTTCCAGCGCCTCGATGTTGGTGCCCTGCTTGGCCGAGATGTCGACGAACATGGTGTCGCCGCCGAAGTCCTCGGCGACGAGCCCGTATTCGGTCAGCTGCCCGCGAATCTTCGCCGGGTCCGCGCCTTCCTTGTCGATCTTGTTGACCGCCACCACAATCGGCACGTCGGCCGCCTGCGCGTGGTTGATCGCCTCCACTGTCTGCGGCATCACGCCGTCGTCGGCGGCCACCACCAGGATCGCGATGTCGGTGGCCTTCGCGCCGCGGGCGCGCATCGCGGTGAACGCTTCGTGACCCGGGGTGTCGATGAAGGTGATCGGGCGCGTGGTGCCGTCGAAGTCGACGTCGACCTGGTAGGCGCCGATGTGCTGGGTGATGCCGCCGGCCTCGCCCTCGCGGACGTTGGCCTGGCGGATGGTGTCCAGCAGGCGCGTCTTGCCGTGGTCGACGTGACCCATCACGGTGACCACCGGCGGGCGGGTCTGCAGGTCCTCCTCGCTGCCCTCGTCCTCGCCATAGGTCAGGTCGAACGACTCGAGCAGCTCGCGATCCTCGTCTTCGGGAGACACGACCTGCACGTTGTAGTTCATCTCGCTGCCCAGCAGCTCGAGGGTCTCGTCACCGACGGACTGCGTGGCGGTGACCATCTCGCCGAGGTTGAACAGCGCCTGCACTAGCGCGGCAGGGTTGGCGTCGATCTTCTCCGCGAAGTCCGACAGCGACGCGCCGCGGGCCAGTCGGATGGTCTCGCCGTTGCCGTGCGGAAGCCGCACGCCGCCGAC
>JBAPQQ010000757.1:0-5935 GCA_049280695.1 Mycobacterium sp. | reverse complement strand
GTCCCGGGGCGTCGACGCGCTGGTGGTGCAGGGGCCGTCGGCGGGCGGCCACCGCGGCACGTTCGACCCCGTGGCCCCGCCCGCCACGCAACCGCTGCCGGAACTGCTGGCCGAAGTGCTCGGTCGTGTCGCCGTCCCAGTGGTGGCGGCGGGCGGATTGATGACGGCAGCCGATGTCGATTCCGTGCTGCACGCGGGGGCGGTCGCCGCGCAGCTGGGAACTGCATTCCTGCTGTCCGACGAGGCCGGCAGCGGCGCGGTCCAGCGTGCAGCCCTGCAGGATCCGCAGTTCACCGAAACCGCTGTGACGCGTGCCTTTTCGGGCCGCTATGCCCGCGGGTTGCGAAACCGGTTCATCGACGAACACGAGACGGAGGCGCCGCCGGCCTATCCGCAAGTGCACTATCTGACCAGCCCGCTGCGTGCGGCGGCGGTACGCGCCGGCGATCCACATGGCACGAACGTCTGGGCCGGAACCGGATTCAAGAAGGCCAAGGCAGCGTCCGTGGCCACGATCATGGGAGAGCTGTCGTGCAGGTAGGCATGACCATGCCGGTGATGGAACCGGATCTGGACGCTGCGACGTTGCGCGCGTGGGCGCGCGAGATCGACGAAGGCCCTTTCGCATCAGCGTGTTTCGGTGAGCGGATCGCGTTCGACAACCCCGAGACGCTCACGCTGCTGGGCGCGCTGGCCGCGTGGACGGAGCGGGTACAGCTGGTGACCACCGTGGTCGTCCCCCAGTTGCACGATCCGGTGATGCTCGCCAAAGCGCTCGCGACCGCCGACATGCTCTGCGGTGGCCGGCTGACAGTCGGGCTGGGTGTCGGTGGTCGGCAGGAGGACTACCGCGCCGTCGGCGCGGACACGGCGACGCAGACGATGCGCGACATGGCCGGGCGGGCTGCCGTGATGAAGCGCGTGTGGGCGGGGGAGAGGCTGACGGAGTCGGTGTGTCCGGTGGGGCCGGCTCCGGTGCAAGAGGGCGGCCCGCAGCTGCTGGTCGGCACCATGGGTGCGAAAACTGTTCGCAGCGCGGCTGATTGGGCCGACGGGCTGGCCGGCACGACGCCGGATCTCGATGTCCACGCCGCCGGCGCGCTGTTCGCTGTCGCCAGGACTGCCTGGGCGGATGCGGGCAAGCCGCCGCCGCGGCTGACTACGTCGTTCTGGTTTGCGCTCGGATCGGATGCCCGCGAACAGATGCACCGCCACCTTCGTCACTACATGAACTGGATCCCAGGCGAGTACGTCGACGCGATGGCACCGTCCACCGGGTTCGCCGGCGGCCAGGACGAGTTGCTCACGGTGTTGCTCAAGTTCGCCGATATCGGCACCGACGAAGTCCACCTGATCCCGACGAGCAGCGACGTCGATCAGCTGCAAGCGGCCGCCGACGTGGTGGCTAATCTCTAGTTCCCACAAGCGCGAGCGTGCTCCCCCGCAAGCGGAAGGTGCCCCCAGTCGTGCCAACGGCACGCCGCTTCAGCTGGCATTTTCCGCACCCTCGCCGGCAGCCAGGGGTCGCGTGTCGGCGCCATTGCGTGCAGAATGTCTCGGGTATCCGAAACGAGGGGGCGGCAGTGACGAGTCGGCGTTTCATCCGCGCGCTGGCGTACGGCGTCGCTGCGACAGCCGTCGTCGCCGCACCGATCGCGGCGTTCGCTAATCAGCCGGCGTCACACCCGATTGCCGACTGCGGCGGAATCAACATGCCGATCGTCGCTCAAGGCATACCGGTGGACAGCTGCCCTGCGCCGGTGGCACCGCCGGGCCTCAGCGGCGGCGCTCCGAGCCAGGAACTCCTGACCGCCTGCAGCGGAATCCCTGGCTGTCTGTCGGATGCCCTCTACGGCCCCGGCAACGTCCTGGTACCAATCCCGAATACCAGGGTTCAGCAAAGCCAGTAGCCGGGGAGGGCCCGACGGGCCCGTCTCGCTAGATCTCGACGCCAGCCGGCGGCGGTGCCGGCACGGCAGGATCAGCCGGCATGCCCGCGTCGACCGGAAGCGGTTCTGCCGGCACGCCAAGCTCGGCCGGGGGAGGTGCGTCCGGCGGAGTGACAACCTCGGCGGCGATCTCGACCAGCGGCGGACCCTCCGGTGGCATCTCACCCTCCGGCGGCGCAAGCGCATCTTCGGTTGTCGGCAGGAACATGTGATGCGTGAACTGCGATTGGTAAGCTCCGGGGCCGCCGATCTTCGCGCCGCCGCCTTCGCCGGATGACACCGACGTCCCGTCGGGCAGCGTCACGGCGGTGTGGTAGCTGTTCCACCCGATCACGAGGGCACCGGGCTGCGTCCCGTACTCGAAGCCGCGAGCCAGCAGAGCGCCTTCCTCGCTGCCCGTCGTGAAACGGTCACCGAATGCGGGCCGCCCGCTCGCGACGTTGCTCACCCAGGACGCCAGGCCCGAGCAGTCCGTGCCGGCAGGAGAGTCCCCACCGGAGACGTACGGCGTCCCCGATACCTGAGTAATCAGACCCATCAGCGTTGCTAAAGCAATCATGCGGCGGGACGTTAACAGGGCAATTCCGCGGTCGCCAAAATATGTGAAGCCCTTCACATTCGACGATTTCTATAGCGCGCTTCACTAAAAAGCTCGCCGAACTCGTTTGTCGCCGCGCCAGATTCGGGCATCGCCACTGGTCAGTGATGTCTACGTCTTTCCAACTAGGCTGTGCTGCTTAATGGTAACGCACATTGCGATCGTCACGTAGCTATATATTCGGCGCGTCAATTTAGAAACATCGCAATTAGTTGGCAACGCCACTGAATTCGGGCCTACCTTGGCCGGTCGACCTCGTAGGTTCCGTTGTCGTCGATGAAAAGCACTGTCACATTGCGTTTGGCGCCGTTGACGCTCACGTCGCAGCTGAACGTCTCGCCCTTCTTGATCGTCGGGTTGTCGCCCCGATTGCACTTCACGTCGGTGACGTTGTCGACGCCGTAACCGAGGGTGGGGTCTGTAAGTATCTGGCGCACACCGGCTTCCGCCTTGGCGAGGTCGAGCTCTTTGCGGTGGGCGTTCCCGGCGAGAATCAGCACCGCTACCGCGACCACCACCACAGCCAGCAGCCCGCCCACAAGCAAAGCGATGATGAGCGGCCAGCGGTTCGACTTCTTCGGCTGGTCGACGGCGCCGGCGGCAGGAGCCGCGTACGGCTGCACCGGCTGCTGCACGTACGGCGGGTACACGGGCTGCTGTGGCGGCGCCTGATAGGGCGGCGGTTGCCGCTGCGCGGAGTAGTCAGGCGCCGCGGGGCGGTGCCGCCGCACGCTTTGCCACCAAGGCGTCGGCTGCGGCTCGGCCTGTCGGTCCGGCGGGTCGGGTGACCACGGCCGCGTCGGTTCGAAATCCTGAGGTCCGCTCATGACGCCTTTCTCCTCAAGAGAACCGCTCGTAGCACAGGTCGGCATCACCGGTCAGGCCCGTTCGGTAGGCGAGGATGCGAGTGAAGCCCGCGGGCACGGTGTTGCCGTTCGTGTCGCTAGCGACGAGACCGTTGGTCAACAACCCGGAGATCGCTTCGTCGACGTCGCCGGCCGTCAGCACCAGACTGTTGCCGGAAGGCAGGTCGGTCGGCTCGGCCATCTTGCGCTGCGCCACCCCGGTCAGGCACGCGGTCCGTAGCGCAGCAGCCGGGGTGTCCAGTGCCATGCCCTTCTCGTGCTGCAGCGCCAGCATGTATCGCGAGGTGACGACGGACAACGCGGTGTTGTCGCCTTGCAGCAAGACCATTTGCGACTCGTCGGCGGCTGCGCCCATGTCCTGAAGTGCCGGTATATCCACACTGATCGCGTTGTCGGCAGGACAGTACGACGCAGGATTGGTGGTTTTCGCGTCCGAGCAGGTGGCGGTTTCGGTGCTCAGCGTGGGCGGGTTGGCGGGTTTGAAGGTGGTCTCCAAGAACTCCATCAGCGTTCTCAAGGTGCCGTCGTCGATCTGCACCTGGCCTGTCTCGACGTTGCCTTGCGGGTCGACTTGCAGTTCCGTGGGCACATCGCCGCGACGTTGTTCGATCTCGTCCTCGTTGATCCCCGCACAACCCGACGGGCCGACGTCGAAACCGACCTGGAAAGCGCTGACCCGGTCAAGGGCCGTGCCGTGCGGGTCTTCACTCTCGTCCTCGACGGTCATGACGGGGTCGCGGAGGTCGATCGCTCCGGCGAGCACGTGGTCCAGGCCGTCGGTAGTGCTCAACGTGAAGCGCGGTGACTTGCCTTCCGCAACCCAGCGCACGTAGGCACCTGCGAAGCAGTCGGCCTGCTGCTCGGCAACCAGGCCCGAGGACGTGGGGCCGACGAGATCGGCCATCTGCTGTATGGCATGCCCGTATTCGTGGGCCATCACCGCGTTGACGGACATCGGGCCGAAGTACCTCGAAGCGCCCGGCAACAGTGTTCCCCGGTCCCAGGCCATCAGATCTTGGGGCGGGCAGTAGAAGGCGTTGACGAACTGATAGGTCTGTTCACCGCACGCCGACGGACCGTTCCGGTCGTCGGAGTCGTAGGACAGCAGGTTCCCGACCGGGGTGAAGGTGCCCTGCAGCGACTGCGCGTAGTTCTGCTTCCAGAAGTCCTCGATGTCGTTGATCGCCAACAGCGCCTGACGGTCGGTCTCGCCGTTGTCGGTGTTCTGCACGTCGCCGGTGGGTTGCGGGGCGTTGGCGCGGGGTCCGCTCGGGCCGTCGGTGGTGGGCAATCCTCCGACGCGGTTGGGGTCCCACAGCATGGACCGAGCGCGCCCGTCGACGACGGTGGGTGCGCTGCAGCTCGTCACCAGGAACGCCGAGAATGCGATGCCGGACGCTGCTCTCGTCCATCGGCGGGTGCGGCTACTCCTCACGTGATGTCGGCTTTTCCGGTGCTGCTGCATGGGCCAACCTCTCTCGGTCCACGTTCAGTCGGCGCGTTCAACGCTAGAGCAACACCGATGCTATGAGGTCGGTTTTCATCGCTTCCGGCCCGATACCGGTCCGCTGAACGGATACTGACTGAGGTGGACGTGCGGGTCGGAACGATGTTCGGCAGGTACAGAATCAACGCCCTGCTGGGCAAGGGCGGCATGGGTCAGGTGTACGAGGCCTACGACACGGAGCGAGGCAGAGTCGTCGCCCTGAAGATCTTGGCCGACCAGTTCACCTCGGACGAGAAATTCCGCACACGGTTTCGCCGAGAGTCACATGCCGCCGCCATCCTCCAAGAACCGCATGTCATCCCGATTCATGACTGGGGGGAGATCGACGGCAGCTTGTACATCGACATGCGATTGGTACGTGGTCAGACTTTGTACGACATGATCAAGACAGGTCCCCTCGAGTCCACCCGCGCGGTGTCCATCGTCAACCAGATCGCGGCCGCCCTCGATGCGGCACATGCCGAGGGATTGATCCATCGAGATGTCAAGCCGCAGAACATCATTGTCACCTCGGCGGATTTCGCATACCTGGTGGACTTCGGCATTGCAGAGACAAAAGGCGAGACTCGGCTGACGATGGCGGGCAGCCAGATCGGCTCGTTCGCCTACATGGCCCCGGAGCGGTTCGCCGATACCGCCGTCACGTCGAGTGTCGACGTGTACGCGCTGACGTGCGTCTTGTACGAAGCGCTGACCGGACAGATTCCGTTCCCCGCGGACAGCCAGGAGCAGCTCATCCTTGCTCACCTCTCGGCTCCGCCGCCGCGGCCAAGCGCCGTGAACCCCAGGGTGCCCCCGTCGTTCGACGAAGTCATCGCGCGCGGGATGGCGAAACAGTCAGACGACCGGTACGGGTCCGCCGGCGCCCTGGGCCGCGCTGCCCAGCAGGGCCTCCGGGCCGACTGGGGAATGTCACCCCAGGCAGAGACGATGCTCGCCGCGCAGCCGGCCTACCCGCCGGTCACGCCCGCGCGTCCCTATGTCCCGCCCACACCGCCGGCCTATCCCGCAACGG
>JBAPQQ010000756.1:0-6689 GCA_049280695.1 Mycobacterium sp. | reverse complement strand
GTGCACGTCGACGCCGCCACCGGACTGCTCGCCGACGTCACCCCGGCCAGCGCCGCGGCGCTCGGCCTGACCCCCGGGACCGCCGTCTGGGCGACGGTGAAAGCCACCGAGGTAGAGGTCTACACAGCCGGTTCCACCGGGTAGTCTCGGCCCATGTCTGACGCCTCCTCCGTCTCGCCGGGTCTGAGCGCCGCCCACGAAGCCCCCGACCGCAACCTCGCCCTCGAGCTGGTCCGCGTGACCGAGGCTGCCGCGATGGCCGCCGGACGCTGGGTCGGACGGGGCGACAAGAACGGTGCCGACGACGTCGCCGTCAACGCGATGCGCGCACTGATCTCGACCGTCGGCATGAGCGGCGTCGTGGTGATCGGCGAGGGCGAGAAGGACAACGCGCCGATGCTCTACAACGGCGAGGAGGTCGGCAACGGCGACGGCCCCGACTGCGATTTCGCGGTCGACCCGATCGACGGCACCACGCTGATGAGCAAAGGCTTGTCGAACGCGATCTCGGTGCTGGCGGTGTCGGAGCGCGGCACCATGTTCGACCCGTCGGCGGTGTTCTCCATGAACAAGATCGCTGGCGGATCCGACGCCGTCGACGCCATCGACATCACCGCCCCGATCGGCGAGAACATCCGCCGGGTCGCCAAGGCCAAGAACGTGTCCGTGTCGGATTTGACTGTATGCATCCTCGATCGCGCGCGGCACAAGCAGCTGATCGCCGACGTCCGTGCCGCCGGCGCCCGTTGCCGGCTGATCACCGACGGCGACGTGGCCGGCGCGATCTCGGCATGCCGGCCCAACACCAGCACCGACATGCTCGCCGGTATCGGCGGCACTCCGGAGGGCATCATTGCCGCGGCGGCGATCCGCTGCATGGGCGGCGCGATCCAGGGCCAGCTTGCGCCGAAGGACGACGACGAACGGCAGAAGGCCATCGACCGCGGCCACGACTTGGACCAGGTGCTCACCACAAAGGACCTGGTGTCGGGGGACAACATCTTCTTCTGCGCCACCGGGGTCACCGACGGCGACCTTCTCAAGGGTGTCCACTATTACAGTGGCGGCTGCACCACACAGTCGATCGTCATGCGCAGCAAGTCCGGCACGGTCCGGATGATCGAGGCCTACCACCGGCTGTCCAAGCTGGCCGAGTACTCGGCGATCGACTTCACCGGCGACAGCAACGCGATCTACCCGCTGCCCTGACCGTCAACCAGTAGAGGAATCCATGGCCGACACTGCCGTCGAGAAGGCAACTGACGCAGACGAATACCGCATCGAGCACGACACCATGGGCGAAGTCCGGGTGCCCAAGGACGCGCTGTGGCGCGCGCAGACGCAGCGTGCGGTGGAGAACTTCCCGATCTCGGGGCGCGGGCTGGAGCGGGCGCAAATCCGGGCGCTAGGGCTGCTCAAAGGCGCTTGCGCGCAGGTGAACAAGGACCTGGGACTGCTCGACGCCGAGAAGGCCGACGCGATCATGGCTGCGGCGTCGGAGATCGCCGACGGCCGCCACGACGTCCAGTTCCCCATCGACGTGTTCCAAACCGGTTCCGGCACAAGCTCGAACATGAACACCAACGAGGTGATCGCGAGCATCTGCGCAACGGCGACCCCTCCCGTTACTGTCCACCCGAACGACCACGTGAACATGTCGCAGTCGTCCAACGACACGTTCCCGACCGCCACGCACATCGCCGCGACGGAAGCCGCTGTGCGCGAATTGATCCCGGCGCTCGAGGTTCTGCACGAGGCGCTGGCGGGCAAGGCGCGTCAGTGGCGGACGGTGGTGAAGTCCGGGCGCACGCATCTGATGGACGCCGTGCCGGTGACGCTGGGGCAGGAGTTCAGCGGGTACGCCCGTCAGATCGAAGCGGGCATCGAGCGGGTGCGTGCCGCGCTGCCCCGCCTCGGCGAGCTGGCGATCGGCGGCACGGCCGTCGGTACCGGGCTGAACGCTCCGGACGGTTTCGGCGAGAAGGTGGTCGAGGTGCTCAAGGAGCAGACCGGCCTGGGCGAATTGCGTTCTGCCGTCAACTCGTTCGAGGCACAGGCCGCACGCGACGGACTGGTGGAGGCGTCGGGCACGCTGCGCACCATCGCGGTTTCGCTGACCAAGATCGCCAACGACGTCCGCTGGATGGGGTCGGGTCCGCTGACCGGCCTGGCCGAAATTCAGCTGCCCGACCTGCAGCCCGGCAGTTCCATCATGCCCGGCAAGGTGAATCCCGTTATCCCCGAGGCGGTTACGCAAGTCGCGGCGCAGGTGGTCGGCAACGACGCCGCGGTCGCGTGGGGCGGTGCGTTCGGCGCGTTCGAGCTCAACGTCTACATCCCGATGATGGCCCGCAACGTTCTCGAGTCGCTCAAGATCCTGTCCAACGTGTCGCGGCTGTTCGCCGAACGCTGCATCGACGGGCTCGTCGCGAACGAGGACAGGCTGCGCACGCTGGCGGAGTCGTCGCCGTCGATCGTCACCCCGCTGAACTCCGCGATCGGCTACGAGGAAGCCGCGGCGGTGGCCAAGCAAGCGCTGAAGGAACACAAGACCATTCGGCAGACGGTCATCGACCGCGGGCTGATCGGCGACAAGGTGTCCGAGGAAGAGTTGGACAGGCGCCTGGACGTGCTGGCGATGGCCAAGGTGAAAGACGAGTCCTAACGCGTGTCATCGAGTGGATGACGCCAGCGCAGTCGGTGAAACCGCGCGAAGCCGCGGTCAGCGCTGAGCCAGGTCGCATTGTTCTCCAACGCATAGGCGGCGAGATGCGCGTCGGCAATGTCATTGCCGCGGGCGTCGATGTCGTCGGCGAGTTGCCGAAACAACGTCCAGTGCCGCTCGCCTGCTCGAAGCGGCATGGCCGCGGGCGACGCAAGGAGTGCCTCGACCGCTTCCCACGCGTAACGGGGACTGGACGGCTCAGTGAACGCCCTGCGGTTGG
The DNA here is from genome assembly GCA_049280695.1 of Mycobacterium sp. Lineage (GTDB taxonomy): Bacteria > Actinomycetota > Actinomycetes > Mycobacteriales > Mycobacteriaceae > Mycobacterium. The sequence continues at coordinate 3,744 of JBAPQQ010000756.1, read as the reverse complement.
TAATGACGCGAACGAAGCCGGATAGCACCAGGTCCGGTAGGCCCAAGGGCTCGTCGTCGTTGGCGAGTTGCTCCAGCAGTGGCCGGTAGTCCGCATGTTCCGGCAGATCGGCTCGATGGGCGTAGACGAGAACGTTGACGTCAACGCAGCGCATCGATTGGAACGCCTTCGCCCATCGCCTCGGCCAGTGCAGCATTGGACGACAGGTCCACGCCCGGGCGCAGCCCACCTTCTCCGGTGGCGTTCACGCGATACGACGTCGTCGGCGCTCGATCCGATGAGCTGAGGCCGCGGCGCACCGCATCCTCGAGGACGGCCGCGACGGTCCGTCCGGAGCGAGCGGCCTTCGCCTTCACTTCTCGGTAGAGGCCATCGTCTATCCGGATAGTCGTGCGCACCCTGTCATCTTAGCATCAGCCCCAGGCATAAAGATGCCGCACGCGTCGTGCAGGCTAGGCCCCGTTGTTCGGGCCGCCGGAGTTCTGGTCGGGTAGATCGGTGATCGGGAAGTTCGGCATCGGCTTGGGCGACGGCGTGTTCGGCAGTGTCGGAACTTCGGCCGGCGGTATGTCGTGTAGGTCGTTGGCGGGCGGCCCGTTGTCGCGTCCGCCGTAAACACTGCCGGGTGCCCGCGGGCCCAGCAGCTTGCTGACCGTCACCAGGCGATATCCGTTGGCCTTCAGCACCGGGATGAACTGATACACCAGGTCCACGGTGCTGGAGTACGTGTCGTGGAACAACACCACCGAACCCGGCTTGATCTGGCTCATCAGCATGTACCGCGTCGCCGCGGTGTTGGCGTCGTTGATCCAGTCGAACGGAATCACGTCCCACAGGATCGCGGCCAGGCCCTGCTGCGCCGCGACCTTGTTGACCGCGTCGTCGGTCAACCCGCCGGCGGGCCGCCACAACTTCGGCGTCTGACCCGTGGCCGCCGTGATCGCGTCGTTGGCGCGCGTGAACTGGCTTGCGATCGCGTCGGCGGGGAGCGTGGTCATGTTGGGGTGTTCCCAGGTGTGGCTGCCCACCTCCATGCCGGCGTCCACGATGCGCTTGGCGCCGGCCGGGTTCGCCGCCACCTTGTTGCCGATCAGGAAGAACGTCGCCTTCGCGTCGTTGTCGTTCAGGACCTGCAGCAGCCGGTCGGTGTAGGGTCCGGGCCCGTCGTCGAAGGTGAACGCGACGCACTTGACTTTGGTGCAGTCGACGTCGTCTGCGCTGGTCAACTTGACCTGGCCGGTCAGGTCCCCGAGCACCAGCACCGCGACGGCGCCGGCCGCGGCACACAGTGTCAGCCAGTACGGCTTGACCCGGCTGGCGCGTCGGTTCGGCACCGGGGCAGCTTACCGGGGAAAACTGGATATGCCGTTACGGCAACGCGCCGGGGCTGATCTCCTCGAGCATCTCGGTGACCAGGGCGGCGATCGGCGAGCGCTCGCTGCGCACCAGCGTGATGTGGGCGAACAGCGGGTGGCCTTTCAGCTTTTCGATGACGGCTGCGACGCCGTCGTGGCGACCCACCCGAAGGTTGTCACGCTGGGCCACGTCGTGGGTGAGCACCACCCGAGAGCCGGCCCCGAGCCGCGACAGCACGGTCAGCAGCACGTTGCGTTCCAGCGACTGCGCTTCGTCGACGATCACGAACGAGTCGTGCAGGGAGCGGCCGCGGATGTGGGTCAGTGGCAGCACCTCGAGCATGCCGCGCGACAGCACCTCCTCGAGCACGGCCGGGCTGGCCAGCCCTTCCAGCGTGTCGAAGACCGCCTGCGCCCACGGGCCCATCTTTTCGCTCTCGGAGCCGGGCAGATAGCCGAGATCCTGGCCGCCGACCGCGTACAGCGGACGGAACACCACCACCTTGCGGTGTGTGCGCCGCTCCAGAACGGCCTCCAGGCCCGCGCACAGCGCCAGCGCCGACTTGCCGGTGCCGGCCTTGCCGCCCAGCGACACGATCCCCACCGACTCGTCGAGCAGCAAGTCCAGCGCCACCCGCTGCTCGGCCGACCGGCCGCGCAGCCCGAACACCTCGCGGTCACCTCGGACCAGCTGGACCCGCTTGGCGGCGTTGACCCGTCCCAGAGCATGCGAGCTGCCGCCGAGCAGCCGGATTCCGGTGTGGCACGGTAGCTCTCGGGCTGCTTGCAGGTCGATCTCGCCGTCGGCGAACAGTGCGTCTATCTCGGCGGCGGAGGCGTCGAGTTCAGCCATCCCGGTCCATCCCGAGACGATCACGTCCTGAGCGTGGTACTCGTCGGCGGACAGGCCGACCGCGCCGGCCTTGACCCGCAACGGAATGTCCTTGCTCACCAACGTGACTCGCTTGCCTTCGGCGGCGAGGTTGGCGGCGCACGTCAGGATCCGCGCGTCGTTTGTGTCGGTCCGGAATCCGGCCGGCAGCACCGCGGGGTCGCTGTGGTTCAGCTCGACGTGCAGCGTACCGCCTTGCGCCCCAACGGGAATCGGCTGATCCAAGCGGCCGTGCTCGAGACGAAGATCGTCGAACAGCCGCAACGCCTGGCGGGCGAACCAGCCCAGCTCATGATGGTGGCGCTTGGCCTCCAGCTCGCTGATCACCACCAGAGGAACCACCACTTCGTGCTCGGCGAACCGGGTGGCTGCCCACGGGTCGGACAGCAGCACCGACGTGTCGAGTACGTAGGTCCGAAGAGGCGAATCGTTCACGGACGGCTCCTCGAGCCCGCGCGGCCCCACGGAGGCGATTCGGTGGTCGCGGCGGTACCGGGACCGGGGCCGGCCCCGTCGTTCGTCGGGTACCGCCCGGACAGCAGAGCATGTCGCTAGCCATCGGCGACGACGCTACCCTCGTGGCCACCTCACTGCGCGGCAGGCGCGCCGTGTGCCTCAGCGAACGAAGTCGGCGAGTTCCGGCCGGTCGGTCAGACCCCATGCCGCAATCGAATCGGCGATCCCTTGACGCATCAGGCCCTCGTCGTAGATACCGGCGTCGGCGACAGCGGCGACCTTGTCTTTGTAGGCGTCGATGTCGGCGCCGACGACCTGCAATTCGGCAGCCCGCGCGGCGACCGCCGCGATCGTGTCCTCCGGTTCCAGGTTCAGGCATGCCTGCACCAGGTTCTCGAAGAACTGCAGGTGCCGTTCCTCGTCGTTGGCGATCACCTCGACGAGGCTGCGCAGGGTCGGCTCCTCGATCTGCGCGGCCAGGCGTCGGCAGTACACCGCGTGCTGGCGTTCCCGAAGCGCCATGAACACCAGTGTCTCGATCTTGCCGAAGTGGTCGGCGCGGTAGCCCTTGATCACGTGCTCGACGCGGACGTTCTCGTTGGCCACCGGGTCGATCTCGCGAGTGACCACCAGGTATTCCCGCAGCGCGATCTGGTGCAGCGTCTCCTCGGCCGTCCACCGGCCGATCCATGTGCCCCACCAGTCTTCGAGGATGAAGTGCTCGACGAATTCGCGGTGGTAGCCGGAGAGGTTGTCCTTGGTAATCAGCAGGATTTCCAGCGCGTCGGTGATATGCCGGGGCAGCGTGGCCTGCGACGGATCCCAGTCGTTCCCGCCGAGGAACGCGAAGTTCTCGCCACGGTCGAACGGCACGAAGTCGTGGGCATACCACGGTTGGACGGTGTCGATGTGCCGGTGGTAGTTCTCGCCGACCACCGGTTCCAGTTCCGCCATCAGCGGTGTCAGAACAGGTTTCTGTGCCATCCGGTTACACTAACCCAATCTTAAGGGTTTCGTAAAATCCGGCGCGCGGTTCTCAGC
>JBAPQQ010000755.1:0-8835 GCA_049280695.1 Mycobacterium sp. | reverse complement strand
GTAAAGCGTCGGTGACGTCCAGGAACGCCGTGCCAGACCAGAACTGCATGGTGTCAGCCTTTCATTCGGCGCGGTACGCCGTGACGCGTGCGATGAGCGCGACGTCGCCGTCCGAAGTGACGCCCTTCGCATCGGCGATGCCGCTGCGGCGTCCCCGTCGCAAAACCCCAGCGGTGTAACGGGATTCATGCCCAGCGCGGAACGGCCGAAGATAGTTCACCCGCAGCGATGCCGTGTCGAGCGGCTCCGCTGCGCCGTCGGCGTTGAGTGCGGCCGAGGCCGCCAGTTCCAGGCCCGCGGCCGCGATCCCGCCGTGCACGACGCCCATGCTGTTGTTCAGGACCGCGTTGGGTGACTGGAACAGTGCGCCGCCTGTCACACGCAGCGCCATGATCTCGGCGAGCCCGGTGGGCCGGCCATCGGACGTCGGCGGATCCGGCTGCTCGGCGAACTGGCCCGGGATGCTGATGTGCATCGAGCGCACCGTCCCGATGCCGATGACGGTGTCGCGATGGGTGAGCTCGCAGACGCCCAGCGACGTCGAACCCTTGGGGCCGAACGGCCGTGCGCTGCCCACCACAGGTACCTCCGGGTCGTGGGCCATGACCGCCGACGCGTCCGGGCTCAGTTCCAGAGACAGCTCGCTGGACACCGTCCATTCGTCGTGTGCCCGGCGGTAGTGGTTGACCAATCCGGCGACGAAATCGACCAGCACAGCCAGCGGCGCGACGGTCGGCGCACCGGTGACCGGGTTGACGAGCCCGCTCATCGGGATGGTGCCGACGAACTCCTCGGGGCTGTCGACGAGCGTTTCCATGCCGAACCGGCCCAGCGGGGTGTTCGGCGGATGCAACATCGCGGACAAGGGTAGTCATGGCGCTGTGGCCGACGACGAACTGGACGAGCTGCACCGGGTGAAGCATGCCGTGACAGAAGCTCAGGGTGCGAACATGGGCAGCCCACCTGCCGCGTCATCCGGCAGAATGCACACATGACCAAGCTGGTGATCGGCGCGAGCGGCTTTCTCGGGTCGCACGTCACCCGTCAGCTCGTCGAGAACGGCGACGACGTGCGAGTCATGTTGCGGCGGACGAGCTCCACCAAGGGCATCGACGACCTCGACGTCCAGCGTTGCTACGGCGACGTTTTCGACGACGCCGCGCTGCGTGACGCGATGGCCGGCTGCGACGTCGTGTTCTACTGCGTTGTCGACGCGCGGATCTGGCTGCGCGATCCCGCACCGCTGTTCCGCACCAACGTCGAGGGGCTGCGCCACGTGCTCGACGCTGCCGTCGACGCCGACTTGAGGCGGTTCGTGTTCACCAGCACCACCGGCACACTCGCCGCCAGCGACAGCACGCCGGTCACCGAAGAGGACCCGCACAACTGGTCGGACTCCAGCGGATACGTCAAATCCCGGATCGCCGCGGAAAACCTCGTGCTGGAGTACGCCCGCGACAAGGGGTTGCCCGCAGTCGCCCTGTGCATCTCCACCACCTACGGGCCCGGCGACTGGCAGCCGACACCACACGGGTCGCTGATCGCGCTCGTCGCCACCGGCAGGTTCCCGTTCTACTTCGACTACTCCGCGGAGGTGGTCGGTATCGAAGATGCCGCGCGCGCAATGGTTCTGGCCGCCGACCACGGCCGCATCGGCGGACGGTACGCGATCTCCGACCGCTACCTGAGCAATCGGGAACTGCACACCATCGCGGCCGAAGCCGCCGGGGTGAAGCCGCCGCGCATCGGCATCCCGACGCCGCTGCTGTCGCTCGGCGCGCATGCCAACGACCTTGCCGCGAGACTTCTCCGCCGCGACCTCAAGTTCGCTGTCGTCGGCTTGCGCACCGCGCAGCTGATGGGCCCGATCGACCACAGCAAGGCCGAGCGAGAACTGGGCTGGCATCCTCGACCGGTCGAGGAGTCGATTCGCAAGGCCGCGCTGTTCTTCAAGGAGCAAGCCGCCGGGCGAGCCACTCGGCCTGCATCGTGAGCAGTGCCATCACCGGCAGCTCGGGCATGTTCGGGTCGAGTTCGCGGTAACGCTGGTAGACGTTGACGACGATGCGCTCGGCGTCGAGCCAGTCCGCGTACTCGCCCAAATCGATGGTATCGGCGGCTTCGGCGAACGAAAGCCCTTGACGGTGGGCGGCTTCGGCTTGCTCGGCGACGTGAACCAGGTATCCGCGGACGGCGCGAATTCCGTCGGGGTCGGTGACGGGGCCGTGGCCCGGGACGACGGTGGGCGTGTCGAGGGCGATCATCTTGTCGCAGGCGGACACCCAGTTCGCGATCGGTCCAGCCCACACGATCGGCGTGCAGCCGATGAACAACAGGTCGCCGGCGAACAGCACGCCCGAGTCGGGCACGTGGACCACGGCGTCGGCGGCGGTGTGCGCCGGCCCGAGGTCGAACACGTCCACGCGCCTGCCGCCGACGTCGAGGCTGATCTCGCGCTCGAACGTCACATCGGCATTGCGCATGGTGATGCCACTGAAGTCGAACGGGCCGAATCGTTCTCGCGCATAGGGAGTCGCGGCCGGCCCGAGGTCGGCCACCTGTGTCATCGCCAGCATCTCGGGCGCCATGCCCTGCGCGACTTCCTCGGCGGTGCCTTTGGCGGCGAGGATGCGCACCGAGCCGGCAAGCAGCTGGTTGCCGTGCGTGTGGTCGCCGTTGGAGTGGGTGATCACCGCATCGGTGATGGGAGCATCGTCGGTGATCGGCGTCATCGCGGCAAGCATCTCGCGGGTCAGATGCAGGTCGAACAACGTGTCGACCAGAAGGGACGCGCCCTCTCCGGCGACCAGGCCCGCATTGCTCCATCCGTATCCGCCGTCGGGAAGCGTCCACGCCCACAGACGCTCTCCGACGTTGTGCAGCCCACGCGTGTAGGGAACGCGCGCCGGTGCGCGGTTGACGCGGGCCCGCCGGGGCGGTGCCTCCGGGTTGCGGCGCGGTCGCAGCGGACGCGGGGCGGGAACGGCCCTGACGACTTGCCGGGTCTCTCCGAGCCCCTGAACGCGCAACGTCACGGTGTCCCCGTCGTGGAGCCAGCCGACGAAGTCGTGCGGCGCGGTCAGGTCGAGGTGTTCGACCAGCGTGCAGGTGGGCACCGTTCCGGAGCCGATCACGTCGCCGGTGTTCAGCGGAACGCCGCGAGAGGCGTAGGAGATCACCTCGGCGAAGCTCCAGTTCATGTCCGCGGTTGTGCCCGAGCCGATTTCGCGGTCGTTCACCAGCGCCGTCACGGCCAGGCCGAGCCGGCCGTCGCGGCGGAACTCTACGAGTTCGTCGGGGGTGACCAGATACGGCCCGAGCGTGACGCCGCTGTCTTTGCCCTTGGCCTGGCCGATGCCGAGTTGGCCTTCCAGCGTCTGGAGGTCACGCGCCGACCAGTCGTTGAAGATCGTGTAGCCGATGATGGCCTCTTCGGCTTCCTCCACCGAAAGATCTCGGCCCCCGACACCGATGACCGCGGCGATCTCCAGTTCGAAGTCCTGCCAGGCAGCGCCGGGAGCCATCGGCACATCGTCGTAAGCACCGAAAACAGTTGACGGGCAGGCGAAGTAGAACGCCGGAATGCGGTACCAGGTGTCTTTGAGAACGCGTCCGCCGCCGAGAGCCTGCTGGCAGTTGCGCATGTGGTCGAGGAAGCACAGGCTGTCGCGCACCGCGGGCGGTCGGGGGATCGGCGCCCGCAGCGAGACCTCGCTCAGGCGATCGATGCACGCCGGGTGCCGCAAAGCCTCCTCGCCGGCCGTCCGGAGTCCGTCGTGACCGCGTCCGATCAGCTCCACAAGGGTGGTACCGGGCGGAAGCGCGTAGATCGAATCATCGTCGAGCACGCCGACCCGGTCACCGTCGGCACTTCGATACGTCACCCATCTCACCGCGAAACCCCTTTGCTGCAGAGTAATTCAGAATGCTCCCATAGCCGGGCGGCGTGCTGCCGGTCGACCGCGTACGGCGCGAGGTCGGCGAGGTCGGGGCTGACGGCCGCGGTAGGCATGATCGGCAGCCTACGACGACGTCGTCGCTTCCGGTCGACGATCGCCGGTGCGTTCCAGCGCGATGTCCACGAGCATCGATCGTTCGTCCTCCGCTCGAACGGCTACGTCATACCATCGGCGGTAGCCGGCGAAGTTGATGGAGGCGCGCACGTGAGTGGTCCGGATGCTCGGGACGACGTCGAGTCGTTCGCCGACGCGCTGCTCGGCGCGATCGAAGAGCGACTGGACCTCCCTGACGTCTCGCCGTCCCATGCGATGGCCACCGCGGCAATCGCCGTGCGCCGCTTGGGTGTCGATCTTGTTCGCCGCTACTGCAGGCTCGAGATCGACGTCGAGCGTTCGGCATTCGATTCGCCGGTCTTGTTCGTCGCCAACCACGGCTTCGGCGGCATCTTCGACCTGAACGTGTTCGCCACGTATGCGGCACTCGAGAGGCTCGACCTCGACAGGCCGGTGACGGCGCTCACCCACCAACTGGCGTGGACGCTGGGCGTCGGCCCGTTCATCGAGCCGCTGGGCGCCCGGCCCGCCAATCACGACAGCGCCCGCGAGGCGTTCGCGGACGGCCAGCATGTGCTCGTCTTCCCGGGCGGCGACATCGAAGCCGGCAAGCCGTGGGACGAGCGCAACCAGGTGATGTTCGGCGGCCGCAGCGGATTCGCGCAACTGGCCATCGAACAGGACGTGCCGATCGTGCCGGTCGTCACGGCCGGTGCCGGAGAGTCACTGCTGGTGCTGGGCCGCGGGGAACGTCTGGCCCGGGCGCTGCGGGTAGATAAACTTCTGCGCGTCAAGGCATTACCGCTTACGGTGTCGCTACCGTGGGGAATCAGCGTCGGTGCCGTCGGCCTCCTGCCGTATCTTCCGCTGCCCACCAAGCTCGACACCCGGGTTCTGGCGCCGCTGACGGCTGACCCGGGCGAGGAACCCGACCACTATGCCGAGCGGGTGCAAACGGCGATGCAGCAGGCGATGGACCAGATGACCGCAAACCGCAAGCCGCTACTCGGCTGACGGGGCCGACTCAGCGCACCGTCGCGAAGAACTTCCGGACGTCCTCCACGAACAGCCCGGGTTGCTCGAACGCGGCGAAATGCCCGCCCCGCGGCATCGTCGTCCAATGGGTGATGTTGTAGTTCGGTTCGGCCCAGCTGCGCGGCGGGTGCATGACCTCCTTCGGGAGTTGAGCTATCCCCGTGGGTAATTCGACGCGGCGGAAGTCCCCGAAATAGGTGAAACTCTCCCAATACATTCGCGCCGACGACGCGGCCGATGCGGTGACCCAGTACATCATCACGTTGTCGAGGAGTTCGTCTCTGCTCAGCACGTTCTCCGGGTGGCCGTCGCAGTCCATCCAGGCCCAGAACTTCTCGACGATCCACGCCAGCTGGCCGACCGGCGAGTCGGTCAGCCCGTAACCGACGGTCTGCGGACGGGTGGATTGCTGCTTGGAGTAGCCGGAGTCCCAGCGGTCGTAATACTTCAGCCGCTTCAGCGCCTCCTTCTCCTCCCGCGTCGGATCGGTCAGATCGGCCGGCGGAAACGCGAGCGGGAAGTTCAGGTGGATCGCCGCGCAGTTGCCGCCGTTCCGGCCGATCGCCGTCGTCACCGCCGCGCCCCAGTCGCCGCCCTGCGCGCCGTAGCGGTGGTAACCCAGCCTGGTCATCAGCGTCTCCCACGCCGCCGCGACCCGCTCGACGCCCCAGCCCGTGCTCGCCGGCTTGCCGGAGAACCCGTAGCCGGGCAGCGACGGGCACACGACGTGGAAATCTTCCGTCAGCGGCTCGATCACCTTGTGGAACTCCACGATTGAGCCGGGCCAGCCGTGCGTGATGATCAACGGGAAGGCATCGTCACGGCGCGAGCGCTGATGGATGAAGTGGATTGTCAACCCGTCGACGTCGGTGGTGAACTGGTCGAACCGGTTCAGCGCCGCCTCACGGGCCGGCCAGTCGTAGCCGTCGGCCCAGTACGCGGCCAGTTCCCGGGTGTAGTCCAGCGGGATGCCCTGGCTCCAGTCGTTGACGCATTCGCGCTCCGGCCAGCGGGTGCGCGCCAGCCGCTCGCGCAGATCGTCGAGCACGTCGTCGGGAACGGCGATGTGGAACGGGTTGATTGCGGTCATGGCTCAACCTTTGCGCCGAGTGGCCACTTACGACACGAGTTTTCGCGAAAAGCGTGCAATAAGTGCCCGCCGGGCTCGCCAAGAATTTCTCCAGATTCCGCTGCTCCATCACGGCGTCCTAGGCGGTATCAGGCGCTGGCCCTCACCTTCGCGGCCGCCGACTCCGGCATCGGCTCGTAGCGGGTGAAGGTACGGGTGAACGAACCCGCGCCGTGGGACAGCGAGCGGAGGTCGATCGCATACCGCGTCAACTCGACTTCGGGCACCTCGGCGCGAACCACCGTGTGGTTGCCGGCGACGTTGTCGGTTCCCAACAGCCGGCCCCGCCGGCCGGACAGGTCGCTCATCACTGCGCCGACGAGGTCGTCGGGCACCACCACCGACACGGTGTCCACCGGCTCGAGGAGGTTGACCTTCGCCGCGGCGGCCGCCTCCCGCAACGCCAGAGAGCCCGCCATCTGGAACGCCATGTCCGACGAGTCGACGCTGTGCGCCTTGCCGTCGAGCAGCGTCACCCGGATGTCGACGAGCGGATAGCCGACCGCCACGCCTTTATCCATCTGCGCGCGCACACCCTTCTCGACGCTGGGAATGAACTGCCGCGGCACCGCACCGCCGACGACCTTGTCGACGAACTCGAACCCCGCGCCTTCCGGCAGCGGTTCGACCTCGATGTCGCATACCCCGTACTGCCCGTGCCCGCCGGACTGCTTGACGTGCCGGCCGTGGCCTTTCGCCTTGCCGCCGAAAGTTTCTCGCAGCGGCACGCGCAGCTCGACCGTGTCGACGGTGACGCCGAAGCGGTTGGCGAGCGCGTCGAGCACCACGCCCGCGTGCGCTTCGCCCATGCACCACAGCACGATCTGGTGCGTCTCCTGGTTCTGTTCGATGCGCAGCGTCGGGTCCTCGGCGGCCAACCGCTGCAATCCGACCGACAGCTTGTCCTCGTCGGTCTTCGCGTGCGCCTGGATCGCCACCGGCAACAACGGCTCGGGCATGGACCACGGCTTGAGCACCAGCGGTTCGACCTTGTCGGACAACGTGTCTCCGGTCTCGGCCCGGGTCAGCCGCCCGATCGCGCAGATGTCTCCGGCCACCACGGCGGACGCCGGGCGCTGCTGCTTGCCGAGCGGAATCGACAGCGGCCCGATGCGTTCGTCTTCGTCGTGGTCGGCGTGGCTGGGGCCTTCGCCGAAGGCCTCGCCGAAGAACTGCGAGAAATGACCGGACACATGAACTGTCGCGTCCGGCTTGATGGTCCCGGAGAACACCCGGACCAGGCTCACCCGGCCGACGTACGGGTCGGACGTCGTCTTGACCACCTCGGCGAGCAGCGGCCCGGCCGGGTCGCAGGTGAGGGAGTCGCGCGCGGCTCCCTGCGGCGTAAACACCTCCGGCAGTGGATGTTCCAGCGGCGACGGGAACCCGCTGGTGGCCACCTCGAGCAACTCGTGGGTGCCGACGCCGGTGCCGCTGCACACCGGGATCACCGGGAAGAACGAGCCGCGCGCGACGGCTTTCTCCAAGTCCTCGATCAACCCGGCCTGATCGATCTCCTCGCCACCGAGGTAGCGCTCCATCAGCGACTCGTCTTCGGACTCCTCGATGATGCCCTCGATCAGCACGCCGCGGCTCTCCTCGATCCGGTCGGCATACGACGGGTCGGGTTCCTGCGTGTTGCGCTTGCCGTTGGAATACACGAAGTGCTGCTGCGACAGCAGCCCGATCGAGCCGTCCCCCGCCGGAAGATACAGCGGTAACACCTTGTCGCCGAACGCATCCTGAGCTGCCACCAACGCGTTGTCGTAGTTGGCCCGTGCGTGGTCGAGTTTGGTGACCACCACCGCGCGCGGCATGCCGACTTGGTCGCACTCGTGCCACAGCATCCTGGTCGGCTCGTCGACGCCCTCGTTGGCGGCGACGACGAACAAGGCGCAGTCGGCTGCCCGCAGTCCCGCGCGCAGCTCTCCGACGAAGTCGGCGTAGCCGGGGGTGTCGATCAGGTTCACCTTGACGCCGTCGCGGGTGAGCGGTGCCACCGCCAGCCCGACCGACCGTTGCTGGCGAATCTCGGCGTCGTCGAAGTCGCAGACGGTGGAACCGTCGACGACGGAGCCGGCCCGGGGCAGCACACCGGCAGCGACGAGCAGCGCCTCGACAAGGGTGGTTTTTCCGGCCCCCGACGGTCCCACCAGGACCACGTTTCGGATGGCCGCCGGGGTGTCCGCCACCGGTGCGGCACCACCCCCTCGAGCTGTGTTCGACTTGTCTGGCACGCGATTCCTCCGAGCTTCGTTGCACCAAAGGGGTAGTAGTCCACAATTCCCCCAAGCCCGATCGAGCACAAGGACCAACCGCCGCGGACGTGAGGAGCGAAAGACCAATGGCGCAACGCGACCGCGACGAGGCCGGCAGTGCGCGCAACGCACGCCCGCGTGACGCGCTCGGCCGACCGCTGCCGCGCGGCAGCCAAGGGGTTCCGCGTATCCCCGACGACCTCGACCTGCCGCCGCACGAATCCCTGAGCTATGCGCAGGAGCTGCTCGGGCGAGGGCTCGCGTTCAACGCCCACGAGGTGCTCGAGGCCGCCTGGAAGAACGGGCCCGCCGACGAGCGGACGCTGTGGCAGGGCTTGGCGCAACTGGCCGTCGGCTTCACCCATGTCCAGCGCGGCAACGTCGCCGGCGCGGACGCCTT
>JBAPQQ010000754.1:0-2324 GCA_049280695.1 Mycobacterium sp. | reverse complement strand
GGCCGCGATCTTGCCTCGCCGGGCCAGGTAGTCGGCCGCAGCCTCGGCCTGACGCCGGCCGAGATCGGTCAGCGCCGGGTCGCCGCGGCCGGAATAGCGGCGCTGGACGGACAACTCGGTCTGGCCGTGGCGCAACAGCAGCAGCCTCGTCGGCGCGCCCTGCGCACCGGTCCAGCCGGCCGGTGACGACGATGCCGCAGCGGCGGCGTCCATCGCCTCGTTGGCCAGCCGGTCGGCGTGCGAATTCTGCTCGCGCGGAACCCATGTGAACGAGATCCTCTCGAATCCTGACGCCAGCTCGCTCGCCTCGCGATGCAGCCGAGCGATGTCGGGGTGCTTAACCTTCCAGCGTCCCGACATCTGTTCGACCACCAGTTTGGAGTCCAGCCGTGCCTCGACTTCGGCGGCCCCGAGCCTCGCCGCCTCGGTGAGACCAGCTATCAGCCCGCGATATTCGGCGACGTTGTTGGTCGCGCTGCCGATGGCTTCCTTGATCTCGGCCAGAATCGTCGTGTGGTCGGCCGACCACACCACCGACCCGAATCCTGCCGGACCCGGATTGCCGCGCGAGCCACCGTCGGCTTCGATGATCACCTTCATTTGATCCTCAACAGGATCGCGCGGCATTCCGGGCATCTCAGCACGTCGTCGTCAGCTGCCGCCGAGATCCGGGCCAGCTCACCACGATCCAGCTCGATGCGGCACGCTCCGCACCGCTTGCCCTGCAGCAGCCCTGCGCCGACACCGGCCGAGGACCGCTGACGCTCGTACAGCGCAACCAGTTCGGTGTCCAGGCTCGCGACGAGATCCGCCCGCCGCTGCGTACGGTCCTCGGTGATCTTGTCGAGCTCGGCCAACACCTCGCCGAGCGCCTGCTGCAGCGAGACGAGCTCGGTCTGCCGCGCGTCGATCGCGGCGAGCTCGCGGGCCTGGTCGGCCTCCAACTCCTCGCGGCGCTCCATCACCTCCAGCAGCGAATCCTCCAGACTCGCCTGTCGGCGCTGCAACGTTTCGAGCTCATGCTGTAAATCGTTGAGCTGCTTGGCATCCGTGGCCCCCGAGGCCAACAGCGAGCGGTCACGGTCCTCACGCTGCCGCACGGCTTCGATCTCCGTTTCGAACCGGTTGACCTGTGTCTGCAGGTCCTCCAGCGCCAGCTGCAGCGCGGCCAGGCGATCGTTGGCCGCGCGCTGCTCTGCCTGCACCTCTTCGTATCGCCGGGTCTCGGGCAGGCGGGCGCGGCGGTGCACGATCCGCGCCAGCTCCGCGTCGATCTCGGCGACCTCGGCGAGCGAACGTTGTTGGTCTACCGCTGCTTTCATCACGAAATGTCCTCAATGTTCCACGGGTCGGTGCGGACGTCTGAAACCCGCGCGTTCAGCGACGGACCGAAATGGGTGCGCACCACGTCGGCCGCCTGCGCGCACCACGGGAACTCGCTTGCCCAGTGCGCAACATCGACCAGCGCGACGTCGGATGCCCGGCGGTGCTCGTCCGCCGGATGGTGGCGAAGGTCGGCGGTGACGTACACGTCGACGTCAGCGGCGGCCACCGCATCGAGCAGAGAATCCCCTGCTCCCCCACAGACCGCCACGCGCGAGACCATCCGGCGCGGGTCGCCCGCCGCGCGAACTCCCCACGACGTGGCCGGCAGGGCACGATGGACGCGAGATGCGAACGCCTGCAACGGCTCCGGAGACGACAGAGAGCCAAGCCGCCCGAGTCCGGCATCCCCGGGCAGCGGCGCCAGCGCGAGCACGTCGAACGCCGGTTCTTCGTACGGGTGCGCGGCACGCATCGCGGCGAGCACAGCCGGCCGGGCGGACGCCGGCGCGATGACTTCCACCCTGTCCTCCGTGACCCGTTCGACGGACCCGACGCTGCCGATCGCGGGCGTCGCGCCGTCGTGCGGCAGGAACTGGCCGGTGCCCGTCACGCTCCAACTGCACTGCGAGTAGTCGCCGATCTGCCCCGCACCCGCGTCGAACACCGCGGTTCGTACCGCGTCGGCGTTCTCGGGCGGGACGAACACCACCCACTTGTCCAGCGCGGGCCCGCCGGAAAGCGGTGACAGCACGCCGTCGACATCGACGCCGAGGATCTGCGCAAGCGCGTCGGACACTCCCGGCGACGCCGAGTCGGCGTTGGTGTGGGCGGTGAAGAGCGACCGGCCGGTGCGGATGAGGCGGTGCACCAGGGCGCCTTTCGGCGTGGATGCGGCGACCGTGTCGACACCGCGCAACAGCAGCGGGTGATGTGCGAGCAGCAGTCCGCCCTCGGGTACCTCGGCGGCCACCGCCGGGGTGGCGTCGACGGCGACGACG
>JBAPQQ010000753.1:0-1839 GCA_049280695.1 Mycobacterium sp. | reverse complement strand
GGCGATCAGCGTCAGCGCCTGGCCGAGTTGATCCGACAGCCCGACGAGCCCCGTGTCCTGGCTGCGTTCCAGCGCCGACTTCGCCCTGGCGATGCGTTCGGTGGCCGAGCCGTCGTCGTCTCCGTTGTCTGCCAACCCTCCCGTCAGCGCTGCGCGCGCCGTCTGTGCCGCGTCGCGCAGCGCGTCCAGCTCTGAAAGTCGTTGAATCTCGGCGACGATCGCGGCGTCTTCGCCGGGCAGGGGGTCGACGGAGGTGATCTCGTCGACGGCGAACTTCAGCCGGTCTGCTTCCTGCGCCAGTTCACGAGCGCGGTCTGTCCGCTCGGCCAGATCACGCCGGGCCTGCAGCCAGTCGTTGCGCAATTTTCGGTACCGGTCGAGCTTCGGTCCGATGTCGGCGTAGCGGTCGAGCGCGCCGCGTTGCTCGTCGGGCCGCATCAGCCGGAGCTGGTCGTTCTGGCCGTGCAAGGTCAGCAGTTCGGTGGTGAAGGTGCTCAGCGATCTCGCCGGTACGCTGCGGCCGCCGAGGTAAGCCCGGGACCGCCCGTCGCTTGCGACGGATCGACTGGCGATGACGCTGCCGTCGTCGTCACGTTCGGCGCCGCAGGACTCGAGAATCTCTGTGATCTCGGACGCCGCGCCTTCGCCGAGGTCGACGGTGGTGAAGCGGCCCTCGACCACGGCCCGCTCAGCATCGGAGCGCACCCGGGCCGGATCGGCACGGGCGCCGCCGAGCAGGTGGAGGCCGGTGACCACCATCGTCTTCCCGGTCCCTGTTTCGCCGGTGAGAACGGTGAGGCCGCGGCCGAACTCGGCCACCGCTGAGCCGATGGCTCCCAGCGACTCGATCCTGATTTCGCAGAGCACTCAGTCGTCCGCCGTCATCGGGCCGCGCCAGCCGGTGACGGGAAGCCGGAACTTCCGCACCAGGCGGTCGGTGAAGGGCGCGCTGTCGAGGCGCACCCATCGCACGGGCGTGGCACATCGCGTCACCTCGATCCGGGAGCCCGCGGGCACCGGCATCTGCCGGCGGCCGTCGCACACCACGACGGCGGCGTTGCCGTCGGCTTCCACCTCGATCGCGATGCACGCCTCCGGGCTGGTCACCATCGGACGGGCGAACAGCGCGTGAGCGTTGTTGGGCACGACCAGAATTGCTTCGAGGTCCGGCCAGAGGATCGGTCCGCCCGCAGAGAACGCATAGGCGGTCGAACCGGTCGGGGTGGAGACCAGTACGCCGTCGCAGCCGAAGGACGACACGGGTCGCCCGTCGACCTCGAGCACGACGCCGAGCACCCCGAGGTGTGTCCCCTTCTCCAGGCTCGCCTCGTTGATCGCCCACCCCTCGCCGACGACCTGCCCGTCGGCGCGGACCGAAACATCAAGGGTCATACGGTCTTCGACGCGGTAGTCCCGAGCGACGATATGCTCGAGGACACCGTCGATGGCCTCGGCCTCGGCTTCGGCGAGAAACCCGATGCGGCCCAGGTTCATGCCCAGTACCGGAACCGAGGCGTTGCGGGCCAGCTCGGCCGCCCGCAGAAAGGTGCCGTCGCCTCCCAGGACCAGAACCAATTCGCAACCCTCGGCCGCGTTCTGGTCGGGCTTGACGACGTCGATGTCCACCCCGAGAGCGCGCATTTCGTCGGGTGCCAGATGCAGCTTGCCCCGATCGACCGCCTCCGCGGAGAGCACCCGCAGCGCAATGCCGTTGTCGCCCAGCACTTTCTGGACGCGGCGAGCGGTGTCGGTGGCCTCGTCGCGGCCTGTGTGCACGACCAGGAGCACGGCCCGTTCGGTTGTCACTGTGGCCCCTCGGTGATTGCGCGAGCCACCGCC
>JBAPQQ010000752.1:0-2281 GCA_049280695.1 Mycobacterium sp. | reverse complement strand
CCACATAGCGGGTCTGCTTGCGAATTCCGCTGCCGGACAACACATGCACTACCGCGTTGTAGCCGTACAGGTCGAAGATGTCCTTACGCAGCCGGCGGGCAATGCTGCCGAGGTCCACCTCGGCCTCGACGATGACGCGACCGGCCACGATGTGCAAGCCGCCGGCGAAGCGCAGCAAGGCCGCCACCTCCGCCTTGCGGGCGCTCACCGAGGTGACGTTCAACCTGCTCAGCTCATCCTTGACCTCGGCGGTCATCGCCACGGGTCGTCACCTCCCGGTGCATTGAGACTCGGTCCCTCCACCCGGCCGGCCGCGGAAGTTGGCACCGTCGGTGCGATCGGCATCGCCGATCCGCGGGTTCGCACGCTGTCCAACACCGCGGCCAACTTCGCCGGGTCATGTAGAGATGTACCAGGCCGCGCCACATCAGCAAACCTCACCTCCGCATCCAGCAGGCTGGCCGTGCGGATCAGTTGCTGACGCTCGCGGTCGCCGGGCACCCGTTCGGCGTCGACGACGATCTCGTCGATCCGGAAGCCAGGCGCGTGCTGTGACAACACGTGCAGATGGCGCTCCGCGGAGAACCCGGCCGTCTCGCCCGGTTCGGCCGCCAGGTTGAGCACCAGCGCACGGCGGGCCGACGTCGCCTGCAGCGCCGCCGCCAGTCCTGGGACCAGGACATGCGGGATCACGCTGGTGAACCACGAACCCGGGCCCAGCACAACGAGATCCGCATCCATGATCGCGTCGACAGCCTGCCGGGTAGCCGGCGGATCACCGGGCAGCAGCCGCACACGTCGCACCTTTCCCGGCGTCGTCGCCACCGCGACCTGGCCACGGATCACCCGGAACATCCGCGGATCGGACTCCAGCCCGGCGACGTCGGCCTCGATCTGCAGCGCAATGGGGCACATCGGCAGCACCCGGCCCTTGACGCCGAGGATCCGGCCCAGCTCGTCGAGAGCGGCCACCGGATCGGCCAGCACCTCGTTGAGCCCGGCAAGCAGCAAATTGCCGATCGGGTGACCGGCCAGCGCACCGCTGCCGCCGAACCGGTGCTGCAGGATCGTCGCCCACAGCCGTCCGTACCGGCTGTCGGAAGCCAACGCCGCCAACGCCATTCGCAGGTCGCCGGGCGGCACGACGTCGAGCTCGCTGCGCAGCCGCCCAGACGACCCCCCGTCGTCGGCGACGGTCACCACCGCAGTGACATGCGGGGTCAGCCGGCGCGCCGCGGACAGCGTGGCATACAGCCCGTGCCCGCCGCCGAGGGCGATGATGCGGTGGCTCATTCGCGGCCCAGATCCCGGTGCAGCACCCGCACCGACAACTTGTCGTTCGGCTGCAGCCGGCCCGCCAGAGCCTCGGCCATCGCCACACTGCGGTGTTTACCACCAGTGCAGCCGATGGCTACGGTCATGTAGCGCTTCCCCTCGCGTCGGTATCCCTCCACAACGAGGGATAGCAGTCGATCGTAGGTGTCCAGGAATTCTTCGGCACCAGGTTGGGACAACACGTAATCGCGGACCGCCGGTGACTTGCCGGTATGGGGCCGCAGTTCGTCGACCCAGTGCGGGTTGGGCAGGAACCGGACATCCATCACCATGTCGGCGTCCATCGGAAGTCCGTATTTGAAACCGAAAGATTCCACCGTGACGCTGGTGTGCGCGACGGCCTCGCCGCCGAACGCCCGCTCGATGCTCTCCCGCAGTCCCCGGACAGAGAGCGTCGACGTGTCGATGATCAGATCGGCCGCGGCCCGCAGCGGCGCCAACATCGTGCGTTCGGCCGCGATGCCCTCGGCCAGCGTCTGGTCGCCCTGCAGGGGATGGCTGCGACGCACATGTTCGTAGCGACGCACGAGGATGTCATCGGACGCCTCCAGGAACAGCACTCTCGGATAGATCCCGCGCGTCGCCAGATCCTTTCGCACCCATTCCAAATCGCCGGTGAAGCCGCGCGAGCGCACGTCGAGCACGACGGCCAACTGGGTGATCCGCGACCCGGCCGCCAGGCCGAGATCCACCATCTGGGTGATCAGCTCGGGCGGCAGGTTGTCGGCGACGTACCAGCCCAGATCCTCGAGCACTTTGGCGGCGGTGCCGCGGCCCGCCCCGGACAGCCCGGTGACCAGGACGACGTCGATGCCGGACTCCGCCGCAGCAGCGCCGTCCAGCGAGCCGCCCTGCAACTCTTCGCCCGTGTCGTGGTCTGTCATCCGGATGCCCTGGTCCGATCTTCACCCATCGCGGCGGCCTCCGCGTCGGTTCGGTGTGAATC
>JBAPQQ010000751.1:0-14036 GCA_049280695.1 Mycobacterium sp. | reverse complement strand
GCCACCCGCGCCGGGACGAACTCGCTGGCCGCGTCGATTGCGTCCTCACCCATCACCCGGTACGTCGTGTACTTGCCACCGGCGATTGCGACCAGCCCGGGAGCAGGCACCGCGACCGCATGCTCGCGTGACAGCTTGGACGTGTCGTCGATCTCGCCCGCCAGCAGCGGACGCAGGCCGGCGTAGACACCGTCGATGTCGTCGTGGGTGAGCGGAGTGGCCAGCACGGTGTTGACCGTGTCGAGGAGGTAGTCGATGTCGGCCTTGGTGGCGGCCGGGTGGGCCAGGTCGAGGTTCCACTCGGTGTCGGTGGTGCCGATGATCCAATGGGTGCCCCACGGGATCACGAACAGCACCGACCGATCGGTGCGCAGGATGATCGCGACCTCGCTGACGATGCGGTCGCGCGGCACCACGATATGCACGCCCTTGGAGGCCCGGACCCGGAACCGGCCGCGCTGCTTGGACAGGGACTGGATTTCGTCTGTCCACACTCCGGTGGCGTTGACGACGACGTGGCCGCGCACCTCGGTGACGGCACCGTTCTCCGAGTCGTGCACCCGGACGCCGATCACCCGGTCACCCTCGCGCAGCAGCGACACGACTTGCGTGGAGGCCCTGACAACGGCCCCGTAGTGAGCGGCCGTGCGGGCCACCGTCATCGTGTGGCGGGCGTCGTCGACGACGGTGTCGTAGTAGCGGATGCCGCCGATCAACGAGTTGCGCTTCAACCCGGGCGCGAGCCGCAACGCGCCCGCCTTGAACATATGCTTCTGCGCCGGAACGGATTTCGAGCCGCCCAACTGGTCGTAGAGGAAGATCCCGGCTGCCACGTACGGGCGCTCCCACCACCGCCTGGTGAGCGGGAACAGGAACGGCAGCGGCTTGACCAGATGTGGGGCCAGCGTGGTCAGCGACAGCTCGCGCTCGTGCAGCGCCTCGCGCACCAGACCGAACTCCAGCTGCTCGAGGTAGCGCAGGCCGCCGTGGAACATCTTGCTGCTGCGGCTGGACGTGCCCGATGCGAAGTCGCGCGCCTCCACCAGCGCCACCTTCAGCCCGCGGGTGGCCGCGTCCAACGCTGCGCCGGCGCCCACCACGCCGCCGCCGATCACCACGACGTCGAACTGCTCGGAGCCCAGCCGTTCCCAGGCAACCTCTCGTTCCCGCGGCCCGAGAAACGTCTGCCCGTTGCCCGGGGCGGGGGCAGCCTCGATCACAAAACTCCAGCCTGTTGCTCTTCGCGCAAGCGCACATCGGACGTTACCGGTCGGTACTACCAGGTTAAGGCCTCCGGGTCGGTCCACGCTCGCTCGCCGCGTCCAGCCGGCCTGCCCGCAGACCGCGAATTCGAGGCATTCTGCGATCTCGAGCTCTCGCCGAAATTCACTTTATGCAGACGCCCACTCGAACTTCTGCTGCTTAACGTCAATTTCGGAGCGGTGCCGGCGCGCTCAGTCGAGGTCGTCGTGCGTCATCAGCCGACGGGCCGCCTCGGTGATCGATCCGGTCAGCGACGGGTAGACCGACAGCGTGTGCGCCAGCTCGGCGACGGAGTTGCCGTTCTGCACGGCCAGCGCGATCGGCAGGATCAGCTCGGAGGCCACGGGCGCCACCACCACGCCGCCGATCACGACGCCGGTGGCCGGCCGGCAGAAGATCTTGACGAACCCCTTCCGCAGGCCGGACATCTTCGCGCGGGCGTTGGTGTTCAGCGGCAGGTTCAGCGTGCGGGCCGCAACCGTGCCGTCGTCGATCTTGGCCTGCGGCACGCCGACGGCGGCGATCTCGGGCCGGGTGAACACGGCGGCGGCGACGGTCCGCAGCCGGATCGGCGTCACCGCGTCGCCCAGTGCGTGGTACATCGCGATCCGGCCCTGCATCGCGGCGACCGACGCCAGCGGCAGCAGGCCGGTGCAGTCTCCGGCGGCGTAGATCGTCGGCACCGAGGTGCGCGAAACGCGGTCGACCGGGATGTAGTCGCCCTTGCCCAGTTCGATGCCGACTCGATCAAGGCCCAGACCTGACGTGTTGGGCACCGACCCGACCGTGATCAGCGCATGGCTGCCCTCGACGCAGCGGCCGTCGGTCATCTCGACCGTCACTCCCGCGTCACCGCGGGTCACCGACTGGGCGCGGGCATTCTTGACCAGGGTGACGCCGCGCTCGGCGAACACTTCCTCGAGAACCGCGGCCGCGTCGGAGTCCTCGTGCGGCAGGATCTGGTCGCGGCTGGCGACCACTGTCACGTCGACGCCGAGCTCGGTGTAAGCGTTGACGAACTCCGCACCTGTCACGCCCGAGCCGACGACGACGAGGTGGTCGGGCAGGTCGGTGAGGTCGTAGAGCTGGCGCCAGGTGAGAATCCGTTGGCCGTCCGGACGGGCGTCGGGCAGCACGCGGGGACTGGCTCCCGTCGCGATCAGCACGACGTCGGCGTCGAGCACCTGGCTGGCGCCGTCGGGCCCGGTGACCTTGACCCTGTGCTGGGCCATGCCGGGTACCGGGTCGACGAGCTCGGCGCGACCGCTGATCAGCGTGACGCCCTGGCTGCGCAGCCGCTCGGCGATGTCGGCCGACTGTGCGGCCGCAAGCCGCTTGACCCGGTCGTGGATCTGCGGCAGGGAGATCTTGGCGTCCTGGATGTCGATGTCGAAACCCAGCTGCGGCGCCCGGCGCAGGTCGGTGCGCACGCCCGTCGACGCGATGAACGTCTTGGACGGCACGCAGTCGAACAGCACGCAAGCTCCGCCGATGCCGTCGGAATCCACGACGGTGACTTCTGCCGGCTGGGCGGCGGCCACCAGCGCAGCCTCGTAGCCGGCCGGCCCTCCCCCGATGATCACGATGCGGGTTGCCACGGCCTCAACGCTAGTCATGCCCGTGGTCGACCGCCGTCTTTGCGGGCAACGCTCTAGGCTTTCTCCGTGCCGCTCTATGCCGCCTACGGGTCCAACATGCATCCGGAGCAGATGCTCGAGCGCGCACCGCACTCCCCGATGGCCGGAACGGGATGGCTGCACGGCTGGCGGCTGACCTTCGGCGGCGAGGACATCGGCTGGGAGGGGGCGCTGGCCACCATCGTCGAGGACCCGAATGCCAAGGTGTTCGTCGTGCTCTACGACATGACCAAGGAGGACGAGAAGAACCTCGACCGCTGGGAAGGCTCGGAGTTTGGCATTCACAAGAAGATTCGCGGCCGCGTCGAACGCCTGTCGTCTGACACGACAACGGATCCCGTGCTGGCATGGCTGTATGTGCTCGACGCGTGGGAGGGGGGACTGCCGTCGGCACGTTACCTCGGGGTGATGGCCGATGCGGCTGAAATCGCCGGTGCCCCAGCAGATTACGTGCATGCGCTGCGGACCCGCCCATCCCGCAACATCGGCCCCGGCCACGGCGACTAGGGCTCACGGCCTATCAGCTGAACGCCGCCGCCTGTTCGACGGTGTTCACCAGCACCCGCACACCGACCGCCATCGCCCGCTCGTCGAGATCGAACGTCGGCTGGTGCAGATCGAGTTGAGGCCCACGGCCGGACCACACGCCGAGGCGGGCCATCGCGCCGGGCACCTCTTCCAGGTACCAGCTGAAGTCCTCGCCACCGCCGGACTGCCGCGTCTCTGCCAGCACGTCGGGGCCGACGGCCTCGATCGCATGCGTGAGGATTCGCGTCGACACTTCCTCGTTGACCACCGGCGGCACCCCATGGCGGTACTGCAGCGAATGCTCGATGCCCAGCGGCGCCAGCAACGACGTGACGGTCTCGCGGACCAGCCCCTCCAGCGTCAACCAGGTGGCGTGGCTGGCGGTGCGGACGGTTCCTGCGAGAACGCCGGTCTGCGGGATCGCGTTGGGCGCCATGCCGGCATTCACCGCGCCCCACACCATCACCGTGCTGTTGCGCGGGTCGATCCGCCGCGAGACCACTCCGGGCAGCCCCGTGATCAGCGTGCCGATGCCGTACACCAGATCGGCGGTCAGGTGCGGGCGCGCCGTGTGCCCGCCCGGCGAATGAAGTGTGATCTCAATGGAGTCCGAGGCCGACGTGATCGGCCCGGCGGTGATGGCCACCCTGCCCGCCTCGAGCCGAGGATCGCAGTGCAGCGCGAAGATTCGCGACACCCCCGCGAGCACCCCGGCGGCGATCGCGTCGATCGCTCCACCGGGCATCAACTCCTCGGCGGGCTGGAAGATCAACCGCACGCCCACCGGAAGGTCCGGCGCACCGGCCAGTGCGCACGCCGTGCCGAGCAGCATCGCGGTATGAGCGTCATGGCCGCAGGCGTGCGCGACGCCGGGTATCTCCGACGCATACGGCGCGCCGGTACGCTCCGACATCGGCAGCGCGTCCATGTCGGCGCGCAACGCGATCTTGGGCAGATGGTCGGGACCGAGGTCACAGGTCAGTCCGGTGCCCGCAGGCAACACCTTCGGATTGAGTCCGGCTTCCGCCAGCAGCGTCGCGACGAATTGGGTGGTGGCGAACTCCTGACGGCCCAACTCCGGGTGGGCGTGGATGCGCCGGCGCCAGGCGACCAGATCGTCGTAGTGTGCCGCCAGCCACGATTCGGCGATGTGCGCAAGACTCATCCGGTTATCACCCGCTCGCGCTCTGCCGGCGTCTCCGATAGACGAATCACTGCGCGCGCCAACATGATCGCTCCATCGATCACCGCATCGTCGGCGCTCGGGGACGCCGCAACTGCGGTGAACTCCGGCTGGTGCAACGACGCGCCACCCGCATCGACGCCGACCACCGGATGGATCGCGGGCATCGCATGGGTGACGTTGCCCATATCGGTACTGCCCAGCGGCAGCGCGGTTTCCAGTTCTGCGGCCAGCGGGCTACGGCCACGGCGGGCCATCTCGTCACGGAACACGTTGGCCAGCCACGGATCGGGCCGCAGTTCGTCGTAGGCGGGTCCGCTGGGCTGGATCCGGCATCGGCTGCCGGTGGCCAGCGCGCCGGATTGGAAGCAGTCGAACACACGTTGTTCCAGGCCCTGCAATGACTCCTTGTCGGTGGCACGCATGTAGTAGCGCATCGCCGCGTGGCCCGGAATGACGTTCGGTGCCCCGCCGCCGTCGGTGACGATGCCGTGCACCTGTTGTCCGGGCGCCAGGTGCTGTCGGAACAGGCCGATGGCCACCTGCGCGACGGTGGCCGCGTCTGCGGCGTTCACGCCGAGATGGGGGGCCACCGACGCGTGCGACTCGTGACCGCGATAGTCCACCGTCACCTCGGACAGCGCCAGCGACCGGGCGGCGGCGATGTCGGCAGGTCCGGGATGGACCATCACCGCTGCGTCGACGTTGTCGAAGGCTCCGCCCTTCAGCAATAAGGCTTTTCCGCCACCGGCCTCCTCGGCGGGTGTTCCCATCAGCACGACCGTCAAGCCGAGCTCGTCGGCCACCTCCGCCAGCGCCAGAGCAGCGCCCACCGCGGACGCGGCGATGATGTTGTGCCCGCAGGCATGTCCGATACCGGGCAGCGCGTCGTACTCGGCGCACACCGCGACTGTCAGGTCGCCGTCGCCGTAGTCGGCGCGGAAGGCCGTGTCCAGGCCGGCGGGCGCCTGCGTGATCGTGAAACCGCGCTCTTCGGCCAACGCTTGAGTCTTGGCGCAGCTGCGGTGCTCGGCGAACGCGAGTTCCGGTTCGGCGTGAATATCGTGAGAAAGCGCGACGAGGTCGTTGCGGCGGTCGTGGACCACCTGCTGCGCCACGTCGGCAACCGGCACCGTCCCAGACGGACGGCGCGGCGGCGAGGTGGCGGGCATCATCGCAGTATCGCATTGCGGGCTAAAGTGCCTGACCGTGACTCGGAATGAACTGGCCAGACAGGCGGCCGCGGCGATCGCCGAGCACACCGGCGTCAGCAAACACGACGTGGCGGTGGTGATCGGGTCGGGCTGGGCGCCGGCCACCGACGAGTTCGGAAAACCCATCGCGACGCTCGATATGGCCGAGTTACCCGGTTTCATGCCACCTGCCGCCGAGGGCCATCAGGGCAACGTGATCTCCGTGATGGTGGACGACGTACGAATCCTGTTGTTGCTGGGACGGATTCATTCCTACGAAAGCGTGGACGTGCAGCATGTCGTGCATCCGGTCCGCACCGCAGCCGCAGCCGGTGTGCGCGCGGTGGTGCTGACCAACGCGGCCGGGGCGATCCGGGAAGACCACCGCGTAGGGCAGCCGGTGCTGATCTGCGACCACCTCAATCTCACCGGCCGCTCCCCGCTGGTGGGACCGCACTTCGTCGACATGGTCGACGCGTACTCCCCTCGACTGCGGGCCCTGGCGCGCGACGTCGACCCGACACTGGCGGAAGGCGTCTACGCCGGCCTATTGGGTCCGCAGTACGAGACGCCGGCGGAGATCCGCATGCTGCGCACGCTCGGCGCCGACCTCGTCGGCATGTCGACGGTGCACGAGACGATCGCCGCGCGGGCCGCGGGCCTTGAAGTCCTAGGGCTGTCTCTGGTGACCAACTTGGCCGCCGGCATCACGGGTGAGCCGATCAGCCACGACGAGGTGCTCGAGGCCGGCCGTCAGTCGGCGACGCGGATGGGGGCCTTGCTGGCCTCGGTGGTCGGCTCGATCTGAGCTTGGACCGGTCCACGGGATCCAGTGAAGTCACCCGAGCGTCCGATGAATTCGTCATGCACGGTCGTCGCAGCGACTGTCCGCAGCAAGACGCCGACGGCGTCGCGGCGACTCGGGCCACCGGCACCATTTCAGTTCACGACGGCGGAGCTGATGTCGGTGAGCGAAAGTCGGCCCCTTCGAACAACAGAGGTCGGCCGCTGATCTTGGCCGGCGTCGCCTATGTTCTGCGAGGCAGTTGCGGCGGGTGCCAAAGATTCGCGGGCACGGTCGCAATCATCATACGAATATGCCGTTTATACTATGTACTCGCTGCGTATATGATGAGGCCCATGCCTACTGTCCGCGCCAAGGTCACGCGCAACGGGCAGGTTTCACTGCCGGCCGTACTCCGTCACCGTTGGGGCGTCGGCGCGGTCCTGGTCATCGACCGCGGTGAGTACGCGATTGTCCGGCCGATACCGAATGACGCGGTGGAGGCGCTGAAAGGTTCCCACGCGGGGCCGGGACCCAAGAGCGAGAGCGCCCGACAGACCGAACGCACTGCAGAGACGGCCTCCGAGTCACGGCGCGCCAAGCCGTGACCGTCCTCGACGCTTATGCCGTGCTGGCATACTTCCGCGGCGAGACGGCCGCTGACGAGGTAGCGGGTCTGCTCCGCAGCAGGACCGTTCTTTCCGCAGCCAACGCCGCGGAAGTCGTCGATCAACTCGTACGCGTCTACGGTCGAGACGCCGACTACGTGCACGGCGACCTGGCGCTGCTCACCCACGCTGGCCTGGAAACCGCACCGGTCACAGATTCTCTCGGATTTCATGCAGGACGCCTCCGGGCTCGGCATTACCACCGTCAGCGCATGCCGGTCAGCCTTGCCGACTGCATAGCAGCGGCCACGGCCTTGGACCGCAGACAACCGTTGGCGACGTCGGACCCCGCATTGGCAGAGCTCGTTCGCGCCGAAGCCGGTGAAATACGAGGCCTTCCGGACAGCACAGGCAAGCGTCCGTAGCAGAATCGCGGAGATGACGCCGGAGGAGTGGATCGCCCACGATCCCGATCCCGACGACGCGGCCGAATTGTCCGCCTGTGCGGCCGACGAACTTGCCGCACGGTTCGGTGGGTCGCTGACGTTCGGCACCGCCGGCTTGCGCGGGCCCATGCGCGCGGGCCCGACGGGGATGAACCTCGCCGTAGTGCTACGTGCGACGTGGGCGCTGGCCCGGGTCTTGAAGAGGCGCTCGAGCGTCTACGTCGGCTACGACGCCCGGCACCGATCCCGCGAGTTCGCTCTTGCCGCAGCGGGAGTCCTTGCTGCCGAAGGGTTTTCCGTGACGCTCTTCCCGGAGCCGCTGCCGACGCCGATACTGGCGTTCGCCGTCCGGCACTCCGGCGCGGCGGCCGGCGTACAGATCACCGCGTCGCACAACCCGGCGTCGGACAACGGCTACAAGGTGTACCTCGACGGCGGAATGCAAATCGTCCCGCCCACCGACCGTGAGGTCCAAGCCGCGCTCGCGCAGGCGCCATACGCCGACGAAATCCCCCGATTGGCAGTCACTCCCGACGGATCCGAGATTCTCGAGCACTACCTCCGACGCGTAGCCGGGTTGCGCCGGGGTTCGGGAACAGTGCGGGTGGCTCTGACGCCATTGCACGGAGTAGGCGGGGCCATCGCCGTCGAGGCGTTGCGCCGTGCGGGGTTCACCGACGTGTACACGGTGGCGAGCCAGTTCGCGCCCGACCCCGACTTTCCCACCGTCGCCTTCCCGAATCCAGAGGAGCCGGGCGCGGTGGATGCACTCCTCGAACTCGCCGCCCGCGTCGACGCCGACATCGCGATAGCGCTCGATCCCGACGCCGACCGCTGCGCAGTCGCCATACCCACGGCCAACGGCTGGCGCATGCTATCCGGCGACGAAACCGGTTGGCTGCTGGGCGATTACATCCTGCAGCACACCGAGCTACCGGCCACCGTCGCGAGCACCGTCGTGTCGTCGCGCATGTTGGCCTCGATCGCCGCCGGCTACGGCGCCCGTCACGTCGAGACGCTCACCGGATTCAAGTGGCTGGCCCGCGCGGCCGGCGACGACCTCGTCTACGCGTACGAGGAGGCGATCGGCCACTGCGTCGACCCGCAGGCGGTGCGCGACAAGGACGGCATCAGCGCCGCGGTGTTGTGCTGTGACTTGGCGGCGACGCTGAAAACCGGTGGACGTTCTGTCTCCGGTGCACTCGACGATCTGGCCGGCCGCCACGGTGTACACAGGACGGCATCGATCACGGTCCGAACCGGCGACGCGGCGGCCGTGGTGGCCCGGCTACGGGAGGATCCGCCGACGACGTTGGCAGGTGTGACTGTGACGGCCACAAGTGTCGACGACGTCCTGATCTTCGCCGGTGACGGCGTGCGACTGGCGGTGCGGTCGTCGGGTACCGAGCCGAAAGTCAAGGGCTACGTAGAGATTCGCATGCCCGCCGGCGGCGACCTGCAGGCCGCGCGGCGACGAGCCGACGACCGGTGTGCCAAAGCGCGCCACGACGTGGTCGCCCTGCTTCAGCGCGGCCCGAACTGACGATCCCCGGCGTCGCCCAATCCCGGCACGATGTAGGCGATTTCGTTCAGCCCCTCGTCGATCGTCGCGGTGAACACCCGCATCTCGGGCGCCACCTGCTCCATCTTCGCGATGCCTTCGGGTGCAGCGACCACGCACACCGCAGTGATGTCGGTAGCGCCCCGCGATTTCAGCAGTGCGACGGTGTGCGCCATCGAGCCACCTGTGGCCAGCATCGGGTCGAGCACCATCACCGGCCGGCCGCTGAGATCGTCGGGCAGGGAGTCCAAATACGGTGTCGGCAAATGCGTTTGCTCGTCGCGGGCCACGCCGACGAACCCCACCCGCGCCTCGGGGATCAGCGCGTGCGCCTGCTCCACCATCCCGAGCCCGGCACGCAGCACCGGCACCAGCAGCGACGGCTCGGCCAGCCGGCAGCCGATGGTTTCGGCCAGCGGCGTGCGCACCGGCACGTTCTCGGTGGGCGCATCGCGGGTGGCCTCGTAGACGAGCATCAACGTAAGGTCGCGCAACGCCGCGCGAAACGCCGCATTGTCGGTGCGCTCGTCGCGCAACGCGGTCAACCGCACCGCGGCCAGCGGATGATCGACCACGCGAACGTCCATGGCCGACCACCTTAGCCAAGGCGTCCTCAGCCGCCGAAAACACCGACAACGCGGGCGTCGGCAATGGCCGCGCCTGCGATGGACCGGGCTGCGTCGGCGGCCGGCGTCGCCGGAATCGCCGCCAGCGGTTTGCCGATCGCGTACAGCTGGAAACGGTAATGATGCACGCCGGTGCCGGCTGGCGGACACGGACCCAGGTAGGCCGCCTGGCCACCGGAATTCAGGCCGACTTGGGTGCCCGGGGGCAACACCCCGTCGACGATCTCGGCCGCGCTAGGCGGAATGCCGGTGACGATCCAGTGGATGTACAGACCGCCGACCGCGTCGGGGTCGTCGACGACCAAAGCCAGCGACTCGGTGCCGGCCGGCACGTTCTCCCAACGCAGTGGCGGAGGAACGTTTCGGCCGTTGCAGGAGAACTCGGCCGGGATCGGCGTGTTGTCGGCGAATGCGGTACTGCTCATCGCGAAGGGGGCCGGGGCCGGCGGTGCCGGCGTCGCGGTCGTCGTCGCGGCATCCGTCGTGGAGCTCAGCCTGTCATTCGCGTTCTTGTCGGCGCTGCCACACGCGGTCAATGTGCAGAGCAGCAGCGCTGCAGCGACAGCAGGAATTTTCATGGCGTTATTTTCGCGCCCGCGCAGGCGCATGGGAAGCGCCCACTGCGCCAGGTGCCGGCTTGAGACTATGTGGATACGACGGATAGTCGCTCACTGAGTTCAGCCGAAAGGAAGCCGATGGAACCGACGACGGCGAGGCGCTCGGTCGCCGCACTGGCCGCAGTCACCTACGTGGTGATGGTGACGGTCAATGTCCTGGCGAACACATTGCCTATCAACGGAGTACGCACCGGCGACGTGTCGGACGCCTACCCCAACCTGTTCGCGCCGGCCGGGTTGACCTTTTCCATCTGGAGCGTCATCTACCTGCTTCTCGGTCTGCACGTGCTGTATCAGCTGGGGCTGTTCCGGGGCCACGGATCGGGCGGCGATCGTTCGGCTTTGCTCAACAAGGTCGGCCTGTACTTCTCGATGTCGTCGCTGGCCAACACGGCGTGGGTGTTCGCCTGGCACTACGACGTGATCGCGCTGTCGGTGGTACTGATCGTCGTGATTCTCGCGTGCTTGGCGGTCATCGCGACGACGGTCGCGGCCGCCGACCGGACGGCCCGGGAGAAGCTGTTCATCGGTGTGCCGTTCAGCGTCTACTTCGGCTGGACCACCGTGGCGACGGTCGCGAACGTCACGGTGTTCCTGGTGAGCATCGGCTGGGACGGCTTCGGTCTGGCCGACTCGACCTGGGCGGTCGTCATCCTGCTCGTCGCGGCGGCGATCGGGACCGCGACAGTGCTGCGCAACCGCGACGTCGCCTACGGCCTGGTGCTGCTCTGGGCCTATACCGGCATTCTCATCAAGCACACGTCTGCCGACGGCTTCGACGACAGGTTCCCGCTCGTGATCGCGACCGTGATCGCCTGCCTGGTGATCTACGTTGCGGCCATCGGGACGACACTGATCCGGCAGCGCCGACGTCGGGCGGCGAGCACTGTTGATTCCCAACACAATCCGACGCACTGACCGCCATCCCTGTCAGCCGGCTGCGGGTCACCATGTTGCCCGCCGCGATAGCCGTCGCACTGAGCCCTACGGCGTCGTCGAGATGATCCTGGTCTTGCTGTCGGCACGCCCATCACCTGGACGTCGAACGGCCGCAGCTCCAGCACCCGCCACGCAGCCTCCCGGGCTACCGCGAACGCCTCGGGCATCAGCCCCTCGAGCGTCTCGCCGTCGGCGTGGCGCCTACGGAACTCGTCGGTCCTGGCCTTCAGCCCGGCGTCGGTCAGCTCTGCGATGTCGTCGGACAAACTCGCGACATAGTCGGCCACGCCCCTCAGCCGTTTGGCCATGCGCCCCTCACTGAGGCGCAGCAACTTCGACAGCATTGGATCCCCCGGGACGCTGGTCCCATCTCCTGACTGCAGAGCCAACGTAATCAGTTTGCCCGGCATTTGTCTCGGCAAACCGGAAGTTGGAGTAGTTGGGGCGCTGATGAGCAATCGGGCGGCCGGACGGGCGCCGTCAGCAAGTTCTTGCACGGGCAAGCCGGTACTCGCTCGAGGATCTCGGAACCCAAAGGTCGTCCGGTGCCGTCCAACGTCGCATGCACGCTGATACTGACGCCATCCGCCTCTACGGCGGAGCCACGGCCGACTTGGCCGCTGAAATGCGCGCCGCGGCGGCCGGCTTGTCGCCCGACCTCGGCCTCACCATCGCCGACGCGCTGGGTCCCGTGGGCACACGGTTCGCCCGAGCGCTGACGTGCGCCATGGAGTCGCTGGCGAGCAGCGTAACGAGAATCCGCGAGGACATCGCGGCACACGCCACTACGACGGCGGCGGCCGCCGCCCGGTTCGACGACGTGGAATCATCTGCGCAGGAACGAATCTCGCGAGTCATGAGCTAACCGGTGGCCGGCGCTCTGGTCGCCGCGCTCGCGGCACCGCTTCGCGAGCTGCAGGCCGAAATCGGTACAGGCTTGTTCACCGGCGACGACCCAGCCAGGATGCTTCTCGCAGCCGGCCGGACACTCACCGACGTCGCCGCGACAGGCTCGGCGGCCGTGGAACAGCTCGGCGGCATGTGGTCCGGTGCTGCCGCCGACGCTGCGACGCAGGCGATTTCGGCGGCACTTACCAGTGCGGCTGAGCTGGCGACGCACACATCGGGCATCGCGAGCCGCGTGAGCGCGGCGTCCGAGGCGGTCGCGCGCGCCAGGGCGCGGATGCAGCGCGTCATCGAAGAGTTCGAAGCCACGGCAAGCGCCTTGGAGAAGGACTTGCCGCGCAGTGCCGGTGCGCTGGGCGATGCCGCCCGCCGGGCCGTCGCCGAGGCTGCTCGCGTCGTCACCGAGCTGGAGACCGAGCTGGACGGGCACGCGGCGGCGGTGACCGAGTCGGGCGCTGCCGCAATGCCTGTCGCGCAGGCTCCGGTCACCTCGTCGGCAGGGATGGCTTCGTCGATGGCGCCGTCCGCCGCGGGGATCGCATCCATGCCTGCCGGTTTGATGTCCGGTCTGACGTCCGCGGTCCCGGCGAGTCTGGGAGATCTCGGCGAAGCCCCTGTGCTGGACTCGTCGGTCACCGGCGTCGCGGTGCGTCTGCCCGACGGCAGCACGGTCACCGCACCCAACGGGGTGGCCGCGGAAGCCGTCCGCCGGGCACTCACCCAGCTCGGCGTGCCGTACGACTGGGGCGGCACGACGCCGGGCGTCGGGCTGGACTGCAGCGGACTGACGCAGTGGGCGTATCACGAAGCGGGACTTGATCTTCCGCGATTGGCGCAGGAACAGGACATCGGTGCGGCGGTGGCACCGAACGCGCTGCTGCCCGGCGACCTCGCGGTATGGGACGGACACGTCGCGATGGTGGTCGGCAACGGCATGATGATCGAGGCAGGTGATCCCGTGCAGCTGTCGGCTATCCGGACGACCAACCTGAATCAAGGTTTTCAGGGTTTCTGGCGGCCGACGGCGTGAACGCCCTACGGTCAACGGCTTAGCGCGTGAACGGCTGCGGAAAGCTGCCCGTACGCGGCCAGTTCCGCCCGCAACGGCGCCAGGACGAAGTCCTCGGCCACCGTTTCGATTCGTCGGAGCAGCTCGGAGGCTGCCCGCCGTCTTCGTCGGGCGGCACCGATGGCCACGACCGGTCTGATCATTACCCGCAGCAACAGTCCGAGACCGAGCCCGCCGACCAGCAGCACGGCCGGCCAGGCGAACGGCCCGAGCGATGGTGCGTCCAGGTCGATCTGCAGGTAGGCCAACAGGGCGATCAGCCCCAGCCACAACGCGCCGGCCACGGCTGTGCCCAGCAGAACCCACTGGACGGCACCGATCAGACGCCACCACCGTGGTAGCCGGCCCATGCCGAGGTCTGCCCCACCGACAGCCCTGTCCAGGGCATCGGGAACTTCCTCGGCGCGCGACCTCGCCGCTTCACGCAGGGTGCGGGGCCACGGCGCCGGCAGCCCGGCCGATGCGGTGCCGGCGAGTGAGCGGACCGCACTGTCCACTGCGGCGCGCGAGGCCGCCGAGCCCGAGGGCAGCGATGTCCGGCGAAGCACTTCCTCCTGAGCACTGGACTGCCCCAACCCCAAGCGGCGCAACGGATCCGGCCGCAGCTTGGACACCCAGCGCACGGGCGGCCAGCCCACTGCCGCCAGGCCACGGCGCGAATACGCTCGGCCGACCG
>JBAPQQ010000750.1:0-11097 GCA_049280695.1 Mycobacterium sp. | reverse complement strand
CGCGCGGTGCTGGCCTCCGGGCGATTAGGTCAGCACCGGGGGCTGCCGGCCACCATCGTCGTGCGCACCACCCTGCAAGAGTTGCAGTCGGGTACCGGCAAGGCCGACACCGGTGGGGGGACCTGGTTGCCGATGCGCGATGTCATCAAGCAGGCCAGCGCGGCCTATCACTATCTGGCGGTGTTCGACCAGCACTCCAACCGGCCGTTGTATCTGGGCCGGGCCCGCATCGCCAGCGCCGATCAGCGCATCGTGCTGTATGCCCGCGACGGCGGCTGCACCGCCCCTGGCTGCGACAGGCCCGGCTACGAATGCGAGGTCATGCACCTGCGCGCGCACGCCCGCGGTGGGCTCACCGACCCGCAAAACCTCGGGCTGGGCTGCCACCCCGACCACAAGCTGCACGACGAAGGCTGGACCGCCCGCCTCAACGACCACGGCATCGTCGAATGGCAACCACCACCACAGGCCAACGGAAAACCCGGAACCAACAACTTCTTTCACCCCCAGCGCTACCTACCCGACAACCGAGACGACCCCTAGCTGGGGGATTCACCCGCTGCCACGAAACTGCGGGGAGATCGCAGTGGCGGTGAGGGAGCTCAAGCAGGCGGCGCGGTCGAACCCGCCAGCGGCATCGGCGGCATGCCGAGCTTGCGGTGATCCCACGAGCGAACCCGCTTGACCGCCAGGCGAATTGCGATCCGCTTGTTCATCATCATGTCCACCGCCGGCTTGGCCTCCTCCGTGTAGGGGCCCGTGTAGCGCTCCCACACGCTGACGCCGACGCGAAAGACGGCCTGCGGGTCGTCGACGATCTCCGCACTGCCCTCGAACGACACCCCGCGCAGCGTGTCGTAGGTGTCACCGGCCTCGAGCAGGAACGTGATGCGCGGATCGCGGCGGACGTTGACGGCCTTCTGCGACTTCGCTTTCGTCTCGAACCAGATCTCGCCGTCAACGATGGCGTACCACATGGCGACAAGATGCGGCTGCCCGTCGGGTCCGATGGTGGCCAGCGTGCCGCTGCGGCTCTTCGCGACGAAATCGTCGATCTCGTCTTCAGACATCACAATCTGCGCGCGTTGATTCGTGCCCATGGCGTCAGTCTGTCAGGCGATCACAGCCGGCGCGTCAGCGCCTCCGAGGCCGCCAACAGGTCGGCTGCCCAGCGGGCGCCGGGCCGACGGCCCATCCGGTCGATCGGGCCCGACACGGACACTGCGGCAATCACATTGCCGCGCCCGTCGCGCACCGGCGCCGAGACGCTGGCAACGCCCGGCTCGCGTTCGGCGGCACTCTGCGCCCACCCTCGCCGTCGCACCTCTGCCAGTGTGCGCTCGGCGAATTTCGCGGACGGCAGCACCGCCTGCTGGGTCGCAGTATCACTGAACGCCAGCAGCACCTTGGCGCCCGAGCCCGCCGTCATCGGCAAGCGTGCGCCCACCGGCACCGTGTCGCGAAGGCCCGCAGGCGGTTCCATCGCCGCAACGCACACTCGCGACGTTCCCTCGCGCCGGTACAACTGCACGCTCTCCCCGGTGACCTCGCGCAGCCCCGGCAGCACAGCCGTTCCGGCGACAAGCAGCGGATCGTTTACCTGTCCCGCCAGCTCGCTGAGCGCGGGGCCCAACCGCCACCGGCCTTGCCCGTCGCGGGCCAGCAACCGATGCTTCTCCAGCCCGGCAGCCAGCCGGTGCGCGGTGGCCCGGGGCAGGCCGGTCCGCTCGCACAACTCGGCCAGCCCGCAAGGAGACTCGGCCACCGTGTGCAGCACCCCCACGGCTTTGTCGAGTACTCCGATGCCGCTATCCTGTCTCATATCGAGATACTAACTTCCCAGATTGTGAGATAGCTAGAGATGGCCAGTCCTGATCGGCCGCGCACCATGGCAGAGAAGTTGTGGGACTCGCACGTGGTCGCCCGCGGCGAGGGCTCGGGCGCGGCACGCGAACCCGACCTCATCTATATCGACATGCACTTCATCCACGAGGTCACCAGCCCGCAGGCCTTCGACGGACTCCGCCTCGCCGGACGCCCGGTGCGACGGCCCGACCTGACCATCGCCACCGAGGACCACAATGTGCCGACGGTCGACATCGACAAGCCCATCGGCGACCCGATCTCGCGCACACAGGTCGAGACGTTGCGCAACAACTGCGCCGAGTTCGGTATCCGGCTGCATCCGATGGGCGACGCGGACCAGGGCATCGTCCACGTCATCGGTCCCCAGCTCGGCCTCACCCAGCCCGGCATGACCATCGTCTGCGGCGACAGCCACACGTCCACGCACGGCGCATTCGGCGCGCTGGCCATGGGCATCGGCACTTCGGAAGTCGAACATGTCCTGGCCACTCAGACGTTGCCGCTGCGGCCGTTCAGGACGATGGCGGTCAACGTCGACGGCGAACTCCCGCCCGGCGTTACGGCCAAAGACATCATCCTGGCCGTCATCGCGAAGATCGGAACCGGCGGCGGACAGGGACACGTCATCGAATACCGCGGCAGCACCATCGAATCGCTGTCGATGGAGGGCCGCATGACGATCTGCAACATGAGCATCGAGGCGGGTGCGCGCGCGGGCATGGTGGCGCCGGACGAATCGACGTATGAGTACCTGCGGGGCCGACCGCACGCGCCGTCGGGGGCGCTGTGGGAGATCGCGGTCGCCCAATGGGATCGGCTGCGCACCGACGCCGGCGCGGAGTTCGACACCGAGGTGTACATCGACGCCGCAACGCTGAGCCCCTTCGTCACCTGGGGTACCAATCCCGGCCAGGGCATACCGCTTTCCGAGGCGGTGCCGGACCCCGATCTGATGACCGACGAGGGACGGCGACAGGACGCCGAAAAGGCGTTGGCGTACATGGATCTTCGGGCGGGCACGCCGATGCGTGACATTTCGGTGGACACCGTGTTCGTCGGCTCGTGCACCAACGGGCGGATCGAAGATCTGCGCGTGGTCGCCGACGTGCTGCATGGTCGCAAGGTCGCCGACGGGGTGCGGATGCTGGTGGTGCCGGGTTCGATGCGGGTGCGTGCGCAGGCCGAATCGGAAGGACTGGGCGAAATTTTCACCGCCGCCGGGGCGGAGTGGCGGCAGGCCGGCTGCTCGATGTGCCTCGGTATGAACCCCGACCAGCTGTCGCCCGGGCAGCGGTGCGCATCGACGTCGAACCGCAATTTCGAGGGGCGCCAAGGCAAGGGTGGCCGGACCCATCTGGTGTCGCCGGCCGTTGCCGCCGCGACCGCCGTGCGGGGCACGTTGTCGGCGCCGGCAGATCTCGACCGAGCCGAATCGCAAGTTTAGGAGACTTAGACAATGGAGGCCTTTCGTGCGCACACGGGCATCGGAGTTCCGCTGCGGCGGTCCAACGTCGACACCGACCAGATCATCCCGGCCGTCTATCTGAAGCGGGTCACCCGAACAGGATTCGACGACGGGCTATTCGCCGCCTGGCGAGGCGATCCGAGTTTCGTGTTGAACCTTTCGCCTTTCGACAAGGGTTCGGTGTTGGTGGCCGGGCCTGATTTCGGCACCGGTTCGTCGCGCGAGCACGCGGTGTGGGCATTGATGGACTACGGGTTCCGCGTCGTCATCTCGTCACGATTCGCCGACATCTTTCGCGGCAACGCCGGCAAGGCGGGACTCTTGGCGGCCGAAGTCGCGCAACCCGATGTGGAACTCCTCTGGAAGCTGATCGAGCAGAGTCCGGGCTTGGAAATCACTGTCAATCTTCAAGATCGGACAGTGGCCGCGGGAACCGTGGTGGTGCCGTTCGCGATTGACGATTACACAGCTTGGCGACTACTCGAAGGACTCGACGATATAGGCCTTACGCTGCGCAAACTTGACCAGATTGTGGACTATGAAGCCGCTCGCCCGGAATGGAAACCGACCACTTCGGCGGCCGGGTAGCGAATCAAGATCACCCAATTCCGGGGCTTTGAACGCCCTTTCGGCGGCCGTCGCCCACGTGCCAAGCGCGGCAAGCAGATTGCCGATATTCGACACGAACTCGACCGAAATTGCGCGTGGCTCTTGGAAATCAGCACGTCGAGGGTTTACCGTGTCCTCTAGTCGGTCCAAAAGGACCGCTGGCTTCGGAGGATTTGGATGAACAAAGCAGAGCTCATCGACGAACTCACGAGAAAGTTGGGCTCAGATCGCCGGCACGCAACTGACGCCGTGGAGCACGTCGTCGACAGCATCGTCCGCGCGGTGCAAAAGGGCGAAAGTGTGACGATTACCGGCTTCGGCGTATTCGAGCAGCGCCGTCGCGCTGCCCGCGTCGCGCGTAACCCGCGCACCGGCGAGACCGTAAAGGTGAGGCCCACGTCTGTCCCGGCTTTCCGGCCGGGTGCTCAGTTCAAAAAAATTGTTTCTGGCGCACAGCGTCTTCCGTCGGAAGGACCAGCAGTGAAGCGAGGATCAGGTTCGACTGGTGGCCGGAAGGCTGCTGCCAAGAAGGCCTCAAAGCGGACGGCGGCGAAGAAGACCACCGCGAAGAAGGCGGCCAAGAAGGCGCCGGCCAAGAAGGCCGCAACGAAGCGGACCGCGACTAAGTCTGCCGCCAAGAAGACCACCGCCAAGAAGGCGCCGGCCAAGAAGGCGGCAACCAAGTCGACCGCAAGGAAGACCACAGCCAAGAAGGCGGCGAAGAAGACAACTGCGCGCAAGGCCACTACCAAGCGCGCTGCCAGCAAGGCACCGGCCAAGAAGACCGCTGCCAAGAAGGCACCCGCCAAGCGCGGTCGCCGGTAAGTACGCGACATCTGACCGCCGCGGGCGAATCTGCCCGCGGCGGTCAGGTCATTCCGGAGGCACCGGGCTGGCGATGTGGTCGGCGCTGACGAGTTTGCCGTCGGCCAGCGACAGCACCCACGTACTGCCTTTGCGGTTGCGGGACTTGGCCGGTCGAATGCCGGTGCGCTCAGTCCACCACTGGATCAAGTCGGGAATGACCTTCCCCTGTGTGGAGATCACCGGAGTTCCCTGTGCTGCGGCGATCTCCAGCACACGCTTGCGCGCCTTCTCGGGGTCTTGCCAATAAGCTTCTTCGGTCAGGGTGGGCTCGAGCATGATCTCGGCGCCCAGCTCGTTGGCAAGGGGTTTGATCGTCTGGACGCATCGCATCCGGTCTGCGGCGTACAACGACGTCGGCCCGAACGGCATCAGTTGGCTGACGAGCAACTTCGCCTGTGCCCGACCATTCTCGTCCAGCGGCCGACTCCAGTCGTCCCCCTTGTACCGCTTCTTGCTGCCCGCCGTGCCGTGGCGCACGATCAGCACCGTCTTGGTGTCGGCCGGCAGTTTGGTGAACCGCCTCAACACTTTCCGGTCATGCGGGTAGGACAACTTGCCGACCGCGTCGCCGGCTGACAACCACACCATGTCGTCGACCTCGGCGGTGGGTGTGAACTCTCCGTCGAGCGTGCGGGCCGCCCAATACCGGACGTGCTTGAGTCCGAGCGGAATCTGATAGTTCAC
This sequence comes from Mycobacterium sp., assembly GCA_049280695.1. Lineage (GTDB taxonomy): Bacteria > Actinomycetota > Actinomycetes > Mycobacteriales > Mycobacteriaceae > Mycobacterium. The sequence continues at coordinate 5,606 of JBAPQQ010000750.1, read as the reverse complement.
GGTGCCCAGCGCCCGCCCGAGATGTGCGCGATACCCGGTTTCCTCGTATGTCTCGCGCACCGCGGCGGCAGGTTCGGTCTCTCCCGGATCCAGCTTCCCCTTGGGCAGCGACCAGTCGTCATACCGCGGACGGTGGATGATCCCCACCTCCACGTCCGACGAACCGTCGACGGCGCGCCACAGCACGGCGCCCGCCGCGAGAATTGCTTGGGACATCAGCGGTGCCGGTGCCGCTCCATCAGCGATACCTGGTGATCGCGCACGGTCTCTCCGGCCTGAGGTGCCGCGGTCCACTGCCCGTCGGCTCCCAACTCCCAGCAGCGGGTGGACGGGTCGAGTGCCGAGGTGAAGATGTCATCCAGTTGGCCCGTCAACTTCGGATCCTTGACCTGAGCCAGCACTTCGACACGCCGGTCCAGATTGCGGTGCATCATGTCCGCGCTGCCGATCCAGTATTCGTCGATCGCGTGGAAGTTGAAGATCCGTGAGTGCTCGAGGAATCGCCCGAGAATCGAACGAACGCTGATGTTCTCGGAGAAGCCCGCAGCGTCCGGCCTCAGGGCGCAGATGCCGCGCACCACAACCTCGACACGCACGCCTGCCTTCGACGCCCGGTACAGCGCGTCGATGACCTGTTCGTCGACAAGCGCGTTGGCCTTCAGTCGTATTCGGCCCTCGGCGCCCTCTCGAGTGGCCTCGATCTCGCGATCGATGCGTTCGATGATCCCTTTGCGAACCCCGTGGGGCGCGACGAGAAGATTGCGGTACGTGACTTTTCTGGAATAGCCGGTCAGCGAATTGAAGAGGTCGGTCAAGTCCGCACCGATGTCGGGCGCGGCGGTGAGCAGGCCGATGTCCTCGTACAGGCGGGCGGTTTTCGGGTTGTAGTTCCCGGTACCGATGTGGCAATAGCGCCGGATGATCGAACCTTCGCGGCGCACCACCAGACACGTCTTGCAGTGCGTCTTCAACCCGATGAGCCCATACACCACGTGCACACCCTGTTGTTCCAGCGCGCGCGCCCACTTGATGTTGGCCTGCTCGTCGAACCGGGCCTTCAGTTCGACCAGCGCGACCACCTGCTTGCCGGCCTCCGCGGCGTCGATCAACGCGTTGACGATCGGCGAGTCGCCCGACGTGCGGTACAGGGTCTGCTTGATCGCCAGCACATTCGGGTCGGCTGCGGCCTGCTCGATGAACCGTTGCACGCTGGTGGAGAACGAGTCGTACGGATGGTGCACCAGCACATCGCCGTCGCGCAGCGTCGAGAAAATGCTCTTCGGGGTCTCGCGCTCGCCGAACGCCGGATGCGTCGCCGGCACGAACGGCGGGTCCTTGAGCGCCGGGCGGTCGACGCCGTAGATCTGCCACAGCGACGACAGATCGAGGAGCCCCGGCACGTCGATCACGTCGCCCGGGTCGACGTCGAGTTCGCGCAACAGCAGTCCCAGCATGTGCTCGGTCATGTCGTCGGACACCTCGAGCCGCACCGGCGAGCCGAACCTGCGCCGCGCCAACTCCCGTTCGAGGGCCTGCAGCAGGTCCTCGTCGCGGTCTTCCTCGACCTCGAAATCGGCGTTGCGCGTGATGCGGAACGCATGGTGCTCCACGATCTCCATGCCCGGGAACAACACCGGAAGGAAGGCGGCGATCAGCTCTTCCATCGGAAGGAACCGCACCGCCCCGTCGACACCTTCTCGGCTGCCGAGTTCGACGAAGCGGTCGACGTTGTCGGGAACCTTGACACGGGCGAAGTGCTGCCCGCCGTCCTCGGGATGCTTCACCGTGATCGCGAGGTTGAGGCTCAGGCCGCTGACGAACGGAAACGGATGCGCCGGATCCACCGCGAGCGGCGTCAGCACCGGGAACAGCTGCTCGTGGAAGTACGTCGACAATTCCGTGCGCTCGACGTCGTCGAGGTCCTCCCACGTGACGATGACGATGCCTTCGTCGGCCAGCGCCGGTCGCACCGAGTCGAGGAACACCTGCGCGTGCCGGCTCGCGATCTGCTGGGTCCGCTCGCCGATGCGTCGAAGTTGTTCGCGGGGAGACAGCCCGTCAGCCGAACGCACCGACAGCCCCATCTCGTCGCGGCGTTTGAGGCCCGCCACGCGCACCATGTAGAACTCGTCGAGGTTGGACGCGAAGATCGCCAGGAACTTGGCGCGTTCCAGCAGCGGCAGCGACGTGTCGGCGGCCAGGGCCAGCACGCGGGCGTTGAAATCCAGCCACGACAGTTCGCGGTTGAGGTACCGGTCGTCCGGCAACGCGTCGACCACTGCCTCCGCGGTGGCAGCCGGCGGCGCCTCCGGCTGCGAGACTGCGCTGTCGACGCGGACGGCAGACGGCCACTCGGCTCGGCCAGGACTGACTTCGGCTTCGGTCTCGGTCATCTTGTCGATCATTCCTCATCGGCGCCTCGACCGGCTAGCTACCGGCGAAGATGCGGCCCCCGGCTACCTGCCGTTCCAGCGTTGTTCACTCGGTGACGGCCCGCGTGGTCGCCGGCCCGACGCCGAGCCGCTGCGCGGCCAGCAAGTCCTCGGGCGTATCGATGTCACACCGCAGTCCCGGCCACGGTTCGGTGAGCTCCACCGCGCCCGAACAGCGGTGTCGCCGAGCCGAATCCGGGCCGAAGGCCGGTTCCAGCGGGCTGCCGAACGCAAACAGCGCCGCCGTTCCACTGCCGTGGCGGTCAGCGACGAAACTCCTGCGGTACGCACGCGCGGAGCCGATCGCCTGCGTCAGCTCATATGTCTGCACGGCAGGCAAATCGCCTTGCAGCACAACGAGATTCGATGTACTCAGCGCAGCTTCAGCGGCGACGATCGCGTTGTTGAGCGGGTCGGGGTGGCCGTCGGGCGTCGGGTCGGCGAGGACGTCGGCGCCGAGTCGGCGTGCGGCCCCGGCGGCGACGTCGTCAGGCGTCACCACGGTGATGCTGCGCAATGACGGTTCCCTCGCCGCGGCGGCGATGGTGTCGAGCAACATCGCGAGCACCACCTGCTCGCGCGTCCGCGCCGAGAACACCGCCGCGAGCCGGGTCTTGGCAACCGCAAGCCGTTTGACGGCGATGATCAGCCCGACGTCACCGCCCATGGTCGTCATCCTGCCAGCCCGGGTTTGGCGGCTAGGGTGAAGCGGTGGTCACGGAGCGAGGCTTGTCCGAGCGACCAGCAGCCGAGGAGCGAGGCTTGTCCGAGCGACCAGCATGCACGGTCGCAGTCATGGGCGCAGGAGCGTGGGGGAGCGCGTTGGCCCAAGTCCTCGCCGACGCCGGTAATGCGGTGACGCTGTGGGCCAGAAGCGCCGCCGTCGCCGACGAGATCAACGCCGAGCACCGAAACCGGCGCTACACGGGGCATGCGCAACTGCCGCCGGAGATCCGGGCGACCCTCGACCCGGCCCAGGCACTGTCCGGCGTGAGCACCGTGCTGCTGGCGGTGCCGTCGCAGGTGTTGCGGGAAAACCTCACCCAGTGGACCGAGTTCATCGCGGACGATGCGACGCTGGTGAGCCTCGCCAAGGGCATCGAGATCGACACGCTGATGCGGATGAGCCAGGTCGTCGCGCAAGTGACCGGCGCCGATCCAGCCCGTGTCGCCGCGCTGTCGGGGCCGAACCTGGCCAGCGAGATCGTGGAACGCCAGCCCGCCGCGACGGTGATCGCGTGCAGCGATTCCGGGCGGGCGGTGGCGTTGCAACGCATGCTGAGCGCGGGTTACTTCCGTCCGTACACCAACGCCGACGTAATCGGGGTGGAGATCGGCGGTGCCTGCAAGAACGTGATCGCGCTGGCGTGCGGTATGGCGGCGGGTGTCGGACTCGGCGAGAACACCGCAGCGGCCATCATCACCCGGGGCCTGGCCGAAATCATGCGGCTGGGCATCGCAGTCGGGGCCAAGCCCGCGACACTGGCCGGATTGGCCGGCATCGGTGATCTGGTGGCCACCTGCACATCGCCGTATTCGCGCAACCGCACGTTCGGCGAACGGCTGGGCCGCGGCGGCACAATGGAATCCGCGATGGAGGCTGCCGCCAGCCACATCGCCGAAGGCGTGACGTCCTGCCAGTCGGTGCTGGCCCTGGCGTCCAGCTACGACGTCGAAATGCCGTTGACCGAAGCGGTGAACAAGGTGTGCCACCACGGGCTTTCGGTCACCGACGCGATGACACTCCTGCTCGGGCGACGTGCCAAGCCGGAGTGAGCAGCCGCGTCCAGCCCATGGCGATTCCACGCGCCGCATGAAAGCTGTTGGTGCACAGGCAGTCGCGTGGCAACCGGTGGCACCGGGGCCGATCTGGTGGTGGCCGCTGCTTGCGGCAACGGGTTTCGGTGGGATCCACACGTCTGTCGAGCGCCGTGCCCGGTAGCCTCTCTAGCTTGTGACTGTCGGCAAGGTCCGCGTCGGCGTGATCTACGGCGGACGCAGCAACGAGCACGCGATCTCCTGCGTGTCGGCCGGCAGCATCCTGCGTCATCTCGACCCGATGAGGTTCGAGACGGTGCCGATCGGCATCACGCGGGAGGGCACCTGGGTGCTCACCGGCGCCGATCCCGGGAAACTGGCGATCACCGACGGACAGTTGCCCCAGGTCATCACCTCCTCCGGACCGCAACTCGCGCTGCCGGCCGACCCGCAGCGGCACGGGGAGCTGATCTCCCTCGGCAGCGGCCCGGGGGAGGCGCTGGCGTCGGTCGACGTCGTCTTTCCGGTGCTGCACGGGCCGTACGGCGAGGACGGCACGATCCAGGGCCTGCTCGAACTGGCCGGGGTGCCCTACGTCGGTGCCGGAGTGCTGGCCAGCGCGGCGGGCATGGACAAGGAGTTCACCAAGAAGCTGCTGGCCGCCGAAGGGCTGCCGATCGGGGACCACGTGGTGCTGCGCCCGCGCCACGCCTCGCTGGCCGAGGCGGACAAACAACGCCTGGACCTGCCCGTGTTCGTCAAGCCGGCGAGGGCAGGCTCCTCGTTCGGAGTCAGCCGGGTGTCGTCATGGGACGAGTTGCCTGCCGCCATTGCCTGCGCCCGTCAGCATGACCCAAAGGTATTGGTGGAGAAGGCGATTCATGGCCGCGAGCTGGAATGCGGCGTGCTCGAGCTGCCGGACGGGGCGGTGCGTGCCAGCACCGTCGGGGAGATACGGGTCGCAGGCGTGCAGGGCCGCGAGGAAGGCTTCTACGACTTCGCGACCAAATACCTCGAAGAGGGAGCCGAGCTCGACGTGCCGGCCAAGATCGACGACCAGGTCGCCGACGAGGTGCGCGCGCTGGCGGTCCGGGCGTTCCACGCGATCGGCTGCGAGGGTCTGGCCCGCGTCGACTTCTTCCTCACCGAGGACGGGCCGCTGGTCAACGAGGTCAACACCATGCCCGGCTTCACCACGATCTCGATGTACCCGCGGATGTGGGCGGCCAGCGGCGTCGACTATCCGACGCTGCTCGCGGCGATGGTCGACACCGCGCTGGCCCGGGGTGTGGGTCTGCGCTGAATTCTCGGTGCAGCACGATCGGGCCAATTCAGCGCGGCGGCGCCGGCCTGATCGGCACCGCAGGCAGCTTCGCCGCGACGACATCCGACATCTCCTGGATCGGCGTGGCCCCC
>JBAPQQ010000749.1:0-3927 GCA_049280695.1 Mycobacterium sp. | reverse complement strand
GTTCAACTTCGACGCACTGAACTTCCCGCCCGACCATCCGGCCCGCAGCGAGCAGGACACCTTCCAGATCGCGCCCGACGGCTCACGCCAGGTGCTGCGCACCCACACGTCGCCGGTGCAGATCCGTGCGCTGCTCGAGCGGGAGCTGCCCGTCTACATCATCTCGATCGGACGCACGTTTCGCACCGACGAACTCGACGCCACCCACACCCCGGTCTTCCATCAGGTGGAGGGCCTCGCCGTGGACCGCGGGCTGACGATGGCGCACCTGCGCGGCACGCTGGATGCCTTCGCCCGCGCCGAGTTCGGACCGCAGGGCCGCACGCGGTTTCGCCCGCACTTCTTCCCGTTCACCGAGCCGTCGGCCGAGGTCGACGTCTGGTTCGCCGGCAAGAAGGGGGCCCCCGGCTGGGTCGAATGGGGCGGTTGCGGGATGGTGCATCCGAATGTGTTGCGCGCCTGTGGAATCGACCCGTCGACCTATTCCGGCTTCGCGTTCGGGATGGGCTTGGAGCGCACGCTGCAGTTCCGCAACGGCATTCCCGACATGCACGACATGGTCGAAGGCGACGTCCGCTTCTCATTGCCGTTCGGGGTAGGAGCCTGATGCGGGTTGCGCACAGCTGGCTGCGCGAGGTCGTGCAAGCCGGCACCCCGGGCTGGGACGTGTCGCCGGAGGAGCTGGAACGGACGCTGATCCGGATCGGGCACGAGGTCGAAGAGGTGATCCCGGCCGGGCCCGTCACCGGCCCGCTGACGATCGGGCGGGTCGTCGAGATCGACGAGCTGGCCGAGTTCAAGAAGCCGATACGGGCGGTGAAGGTCGACGTGGCTGAGCCGCAGCCGCGCGACATCGTCTGCGGCGCAACGAACTTCGTCGTCGGCGATCTGGTCGCGGTCGCGCTGCCCGGTACAGTTCTGCCCGGCGAGTTCACGATCACGGCGCGCAAGACGTACGGACGGAACTCCGACGGGATGATCTGCTCGGCGGCCGAGCTCAATCTCGGTGTCGACCATTCCGGCATCTTGGTGCTGCCGCCGGGCACGGCGTCGCCGGGCGACGACGCGGTGCCGATCCTGGGCCTCGACGACGCGGTGTTTCACCTGGAAATCACGCCCGACCGCGGCTACTGCCTGTCGGTGCGGGGGCTGGCGCGGGAGATCTGTTGCGCGTACGACCTCGACTTCGCCGACCCCGCCGACATGCCGCCGCTGCCGGCCGGGGGACAGGCTTGGCCGCTGACGATCGACGCGGGCACAGGCGTGCGCCGGTTCGCGCTTCGCCCGGTCACCGGCATCGACCCGGCTGCGGTGTCGCCGTGGTGGATTCAGCGCCGGCTTCTGCTGTCGGGCATGCGCCCGATCTCCCCGGCGGTGGACGTGACCAACTATGTGATGCTCGAACTCGGTCACCCGATGCATGCGCACGACCGGCGCAGGATCACCGGCTCGTTGCGGGTGCGGTTCGCACAGCCGGGCGAGACCGTCGTGACGCTGGACGACGTCGAGCGGCGGCTGAATGCGGGGGACGTGCTGATCGTCGACGACGTCGCGACTGCCGCGCTCGCAGGCGTGATGGGCGCCGGCGCCACCGAAATGCGCGCGGACTCCACCGATGTCTTGCTCGAGGCGGCCGTGTGGGACCCCGCCGCAGTGTCGCGCACGCAACGACGCCTGCACCTGACCAGCGAGTCCGGCCGCCGCTACGAGCGGTCGGTCGACCCGGCGATTTCGGTGGCGGCACTCGACCGTGCTTCTCGGTTGCTGGCCGAGATCGCCGGCGGCGGAATCGAACCCAAGCTCACCGACTGGCGCGGAGAGCCACCGCGCGTCGATTGGCGGATGCCGCCGATCGACATCGCGGCCGACCTGCCCGACCGCACCGCCGGCGTGCGCTACCCGGCCGGCACGACGCAGCGGCGAGTGGAGCAGGTCGGTGCCGAGGTAGCGGCGGGCGACGGGATACTGACCGTGATCCCCCCGAGCTGGCGGCCCGACCTGATGCAGCCGGCCGACCTGGTGGAAGAGGTGCTGCGGCTGGAGGGGCTGGACCTCATCCCGTCGGTCTTGCCGCTGACACCACCGGGGCGAGGCCTCCGTCCGGGGCAGAAGCGCCGCCGTGCGATCTCCAAATCACTTGGGCTGTCGGGCTATGTCGAGGTACTGCCGTCGCCGTTTCTGCCTGCGAAGGTTTTCGACCAGTGGGGTCTGCCCGCCGACGATCCGCGGCGAAACACGACGAAGGTTCTCAATCCTCTGGAAGCCGACCGTCCCGAGCTGGCCACCACCTTGCTACCGGGGCTGCTCGAAGCGTTGGGCCGCAATCTCTCTCGTGGTTCCGCTGACGTGTCGCTGTTTGCGATCGAGCAGGTGGTGCAGCCCACCGATCGAACCCGCGCCGTCGAACCGCTGCCAGTGGACCGGCCTCCGACCGCCGGGGAGATGGCCATGCTCGACGAGTCGCTGCCGCTGCAACCCCAGCACGTCGCGGTGGTGATGGCCGGGCTGCGGGAACCGCGAGGGCCGTGGGGGCCGGGTCGACAGGTAGAAGCGGCCGATGCATTCGAGGCGGTGCGCGCCGTGGCGCGTGCCGTCGGGGTGCAGCTGACACTGCGGGCCGCGCAGCACCTGCCGTGGCACCCCGGCCGGTGCGCAGAGGTGGTTCTCGGTGACATGGTGATCGGGCATGCCGGTCAGTTGCATCCGGCGGTCGTCGAGCGCAGTGGGTTGCCGAAGGGCACCTGCGCGGTCGAGCTGGACCTCGACGCGATCCCGGTCACCGAGACCATGCCGGCGCCGCGGGTGTCGCCGTTCCCGGCGGTGTTCCAGGACGTCAGCCTCGTGGTGTCCGACGACGTCGCCGCCCAGGCGGTGATCGACGCGGTGCGCGAGGGGGCCGGCGAACTGCTCGAAGACGTCGCGCTGTTCGACGTGTACACGGGTCCGCAGATCGGTGACGGGCGCAAGTCGCTGACGTTGGCGCTGCGGTTCCGCGCCGCCGATCGCACGCTGACCGAAGACGAAGCCTCGGCTGCTCGCGGTGCGGCGGTGCGGCGTGCCGGCGATCTCCTCGGCGCAGTCCTGCGCGGCTGACGCCCGCCGAGCCTGGCAATCGGCGCACGGTCGGCCCGGCAAGCGACCTGCAATTTATTTGCAACCCCTTGCATAACCATGCAGAATTGGGCGCGTGACGACGATAGCGGTGGCCGGTGCCAGCGGTTACGCCGGCGGTGAGATCCTGCGGCTGCTGCTTGGCCACCCCGCCTATGCCGACGGCCGGCTGACCATCGGCGCGCTCACCGGGGCGACGAGCGCCGGCAACACAATCGCCGAGCATCACCCACATCTGCTGCCACTGGCCACGCGTGTCCTGGAGGCCACGGAGCCGCGCGTCCTGTCGGGACATGACGTCGTGTTCCTCGCGCTGCCGCACGGGCACTCCGCCGCGCTGGCCGAGCAACTCGACCCCGACACGCTCATCGTCGACTGCGGCGCCGATTTCCGGCTGACCGACGAGGCCGCCTGGGAAAATTTCTACGACTCGCCGTACGCGGGCAGCTGGCCCTACGGGCTGCCCGAGCTTCCGGGTATCCGGGACCGGCTACGGGGCGCCCGGCGCATCGCCGTCCCCGGGTGTTATCCGACCGCGGCACTGCTGGCGCTGCTGCCCGCCGTGGCCGAAAACCTGATCGAACCCGTCGTCACGGTGGTGGCGGTGAGCGGGACGTCGGGCGCGGGGCGCACCGCCAAGCCGGACCTGCTCGGCTCCGAGATCATCGGATCCGCCCGCGCCTACAACATCGGCGGCGTCCACCGGCACACCCCGGAGATTGCCCAGGGTCTGCAGGCGCTGACCGAGCGCAGCGTGCACGTCTCGTTCACACCAGTGCTGGTCCCGATGTCGCGCGGCATTCTGGCGACCTGCAC
>JBAPQQ010000748.1:0-1504 GCA_049280695.1 Mycobacterium sp. | reverse complement strand
GGCGATCTAAGCAGGCAGTCGGCATTTCGGGCGGCGTTGATCCGCACCGGAGCAGATCGGCACCGGTTGGTGCTCACCAATCACCACATTGTCATGGACGGCTGGTCGCTGCCGATCCTGCTGGGTGAGATCTTCGCCGGCTATTACCACCAGCCGCTACCACCGGCGGTCCCGTATCGCCGGTTTGTCAGCTGGCTGACCGAGCGGGATCTGGATGCTGCCCGGGCGGCCTGGGGCGAAGTGTTGGCCGGATTCGACACCCCCTCCCTGGTGGGGGCGCCCGACCGGATGGGGCTGGTTACCCGGGGCGTGGCCGCGCATCAATTCTCTGCGCAGACCACCCGGGCATTGACCGAGTTGGCGCGGGCGCGCCACACCACCGTCAACACCGTGCTGCAGGCCGCGTTCGCGCAGCTGGTGAGCTCGCTGACCGGACAGCACGATGTGGTCTTCGGCACCGCGGTGTCCGGGCGCCCGGCCGAGGTGGCCGGTGCGGAGTCGATGGTGGGGCTGTTGATCAACACCGTGCCGGTGCGCGCGACGCTGACCGCGGCGACCACCACTGCTGAGCTGCTCGAGCAGCTGCAGGCCGCTCACCACCACACCCTGGAGCATCAGCACTTGGCGCTGCCGGAGATTCACCGGCTCACCGGCCATGACCAGTTGTTCGACACTCTGTTCGTCTACGAGAACTACCCGATCGACACCGCCGCGTTGTCCGGCGAGCACGAGTTGGCCATCACCGAGTTCAGCACGCGCGAATCCACCCACTATCCGCTGACGGTGGTGGCCGCGCCGGGGGCCGAACTCGGGCTGCGTGTCGAATACGACACCGAGGTGTTCGACACGGCCGGCATCGAAGCGCTGCTGGAACGCTTCGACCGAGTGGCGGCGGCCATGACCGCCGACCCGTCCCAACGGCTGTCGTCGATCGATGTGCTCGACGAGGTCGAGCAGGCCCACTTGGATGAGGTCGGTAACCGGGCGGTGTTGACCGCTCCGGCGCCGTCGGGTGTGTCGATTCCCGCACTGTTCGCTACGCAGGTGGCGCGCGCCCCGGAGGCGGTGGCGATCAGCGCCGGCGACGCCTCGGTGTCCTACCGAGAGCTGGATGAGGCGTCGAATCGGTTGGCGCACTTGCTGATTGCTCGCGGGGTGGGCTCCGGGCAGCGGGTGGCGCTGCTGTTGCCACGCTCGGGCGAGGCGGTTGCGGCGATGCTGGCGGTCCTCAAGACCGGGGCGGCCTATGTGCCGGTCGACCCGGCGCTTCCGGACGCGCGGATCGGGTTCGTGCTCACCGACGCCGCGCCGATCGCGGTGCTCACCACCACCGAACTGCGCTCACGGCTCACAGGGTACGACCAACTGCTGGTGATCGATGTCGACGACCCTCGTCTCGACACCCAACCCAGCACGGCCCTACCAGCGCCAGTGCCCGACGATCTCGCCTACGTGATCTACACCTCGGGAACCACCGGAACCCCAAAGGGGGTTGCGGTTGCGC
>JBAPQQ010000747.1:0-3967 GCA_049280695.1 Mycobacterium sp. | reverse complement strand
GTGAACACCACCGACTCGGCCGTGCGGATCACGCACCTTCCCACCGGGATCGTCGTCACCTGCCAGAACGAGCGGTCGCAGTTGCAGAACAAGGCACGCGCCTTGCAGGTACTCGCGGCGCGTCTGCAGGCACTGGCCGAGGAGCAGGCGCTGGCCGACGCCTCGGCGGACCGGGCCAGCCAGATCCGCACCGTCGACCGCAGCGAACGTATCCGCACGTACAACTTCCCCGAGAACCGGATCACCGATCACCGCATCGGATTCAAAGCCCACAACCTCGACCAAATTCTCGACGGCGACCTCGACGCGCTGCTGGACGCACTTGCATTGGCCGACAAGCAGTCTCGTCTGCAGCAGGCATGATGGCGCGGCTGCGGCAGGCGATCGGCGAGGCCGCTCGTACGCTGACCGACGCCGGGGTCGCCTCTGCCCGCGCGGACGCGGAGGCGCTGGCCGCTCATGTTGCGGGCACCGACCGCGGCCGGCTGCCCGTTCTGAAGGTCCTCGGCGACGAGTTCTTCGATCGCTACACCCAACTCGTCACCGCCCGGGCCAAGCGAATTCCGTTGCAGCACCTCACCGGAACCACCGCCTTCGGACCCGTCACCCTGGAGGTCGGGCCCGGGGTCTTCGTTCCCCGTCCCGAGACCGAGGCCCTTCTCGAATGGGCGCTTGCCCAGACGCTGCCGCCTGACCCGAGGATCGTCGATTTGTGCACCGGGTCGGGTGCGCTCGCGGCGGCACTGGCCCGCCAGGCGCCGTCGGCGCGGGTGATGGGTGTCGACATCTCCGACGAGGCATTGGCCTATGCCGCCCGCAACACCGCCGGCTCGGTCGAGTTGCGCCGCGGCGACGTCCGCGATCCGCTGCTGTTCGGCGACCTCGACGGCCGGGTGGATCTCGTCGTCGCGAATCCGCCGTACCTCCCTGACGACGTCGAGCTGGAACCCGAAGTGGCAGAACATGATCCGCCGCAAGCGCTGTTCGGCGGCCCGGATGGCACATCCGTCATCGCCGCCGCCGTGGAGCTTGCCGCGCGATGGCTGGCCGGTGGTGGCCTGTTGGCGATCGAGCACGACGCCGGCGCGTCGGACGCGGTCGTGCAGATGTTGCAGCGCACCGAGATCTTCGAGGATGTGTCGGCACGTCCCGACTTCGGCGGGACGCTGCGCTTCGTGACCGCGCGCAGGAAGGTCGCACCGTGACCCAGACCTTCGACTGCACCGACGAGGGCGCCCGTTCGAGCGGGATCGCGGCAGCGGTGAGCGCCGTGCGGGGTGGCCGCCTCGTCGTACTGCCCACCGACACGGTGTACGGGGGGGGAGTCGACGCGTTCGACCCAACCGCGGTCGCGGCGCTTCTCGCCGCGAAGGGCCGCGGCCGCGACATGCCGGTACCAGTTCTGGTCGGGTCCTGGCACACGATCGACGGTCTCGCTTACGCGGTCCCCACCGCCGCGCGTGAGCTCATCCGCGCGTTCTGGCCGGGCGCGTTGAGCATCGTCGTCGCGCAGGCGCCGTCGCTGCAGTGGGATCTGGGCGAGGGACACGGAACGGTGATGTTGCGCATGCCGTTGCATCCCGTCGCCATCGAGGTGCTGCGCGAAGTCGGGCCGATGGCGGTGTCGAGCGCCAACATTTCGGGCGAACCACCCGCGGTCACCGCCGCCGACGCCCGCCGGCAGCTGGGCGACCTCGTCGAGGTCTACCTCGATGCCGGGCCCTCGGCGCAGCAGGCCGCGTCGACCATTGTCGACCTCACCAAGACGACTCCGCGCATCCTTCGCGAGGGGCCCGTCACGAAGCGGGAAATCGCGGACGTGCTGGGCATCGACGCCGACGCGCTGGCTGACTGACCTCAGGCGGGTGCAGTACGGTTTTTCGGTGGTCACGGCAGCCGGCAGTGTGCTAGCCCTCGCCGAGCGAGGCGCAGGGGTTCCGCTGCGCGAGCTTGCGCTGGTCGGGCTGGCCGCGGCGATCGTCACCTATTTCTGCACCGGTTGGGTCCGCGTGCTTGCCACGCGCCTTGGCGCGGTGGCTTATCCGCGCGAGCGCGACGTGCACGTGCAGCCCACGCCCCGAATGGGTGGTCTCGCCATGTACATCGGGGTGTTGGCCGCGGTGCTGCTGGCCTCGCAGCTGCCGGCGTTGACGCGAGGGTTCGTCTACTCCTCGGGAATGCCCGCCGTTCTGGTCGCAGGCGGAATCATCATGGGAATCGGCCTGATCGACGACCGGTGGGGGCTTGACGCGCTGACCAAGTTCGCCGGCCAGATCACCGCGGCGAGCGTGCTCGTCACGATGGGTGTGGCGTGGAGCGTCCTCTACATCCCGCTGGGCGGCGTCGGCACCATCGTCCTCGACCAGGTTTCCTCGATCCTGCTGACGCTCGCCCTGACGGTCGGGATCGTCAACGCGATGAACTTCGTCGACGGCCTGGACGGCCTCGCCGCGGGACTGGGACTGATCACGGCGCTGGCGATCTGCATCTTCTCGGTCGGTTTGCTGCGCGACCACGGCGGCGACGTGTTGTTCTATCCGCCGGCAGTGATCTCGGTCGTGCTCGCGGGCGCTTGTCTGGGGTTTCTGCCGCACAACTTCTACCGCGCGCGGATATTCATGGGCGACTCCGGCTCGATGCTCATCGGGCTGATGCTGGCGGCGGCATCCACCACCGCCGCGGGGCCGATCTCGCAGAACGCCTATGGCGCGCGCGACGTCTTCGCTCTGCTGTCGCCGTTCCTGCTCGTCGTCGCCGTCATGTTCGTGCCGATGCTCGATCTGCTGCTCGCGATCGTGCGACGGACCCGCGCCGGGCGAAGCGCGTTCAGCCCCGACAAGATGCATCTGCATCACCGGTTACTGGAGATCGGGCATTCGCACCGGCGGGTGGTGCTGCTGATCTACCTGTGGGTCGGCATCGTCGCGTTCGGCACCGCAAGCACGATCTTCTTCGACCCGCGCTACGCCGGAGGCGTCATGCTCGCGGCGATCGTGGTGGCCATCGTGGTGACCGTCATTCCTCTTCTGCGTCGCGGCGACGAGCTGTACGACGACGAGTAGTAGGTGGCCGTTTAGGCCCCTAACCATGTGGTACGGTGCTGGTAGAACCCGAAAGTACCACCGCGGGTTGCCGGCCCCTCGGCTCGTCGGGGCCGCTTCCGACGAGCCGAGAACGACCGACATAGGGAGATACCCCTTGGGTGATTCCAGCGCGCCTGTGGCCCTCCGATACGCTCGGCGGGCGACCCCGGAATCGTTCAGCCATCTTCCAGACACGCGGGATTGAGGTAGCAAGGTGACGACGCCAGCGCAGGATGCGCCGTTGGTGTTTCCCTCGGTCGCGTTTCGGCCGTTCCGGCTCCTGCTCATCTGCATTGCGCTGACCGCCGTCGCGGTCGGAGCGTCCGCGGCGCTGGGTCATCCGTCACTCGGGATGTTCTTCGGTGTCGGGCTTGGCCTGGGTTTGCTCAACGCCGTCCTGGTGCAGCGCTCGGTCGAGTCGATCACCGCCGACGCGCACCCACTGAAACGCAAGATGGCGCTCAACTCGGCCGCCCGGCTTCTGGTGATCACCGTCATCGGGCTGACGATCGCGTTCATCTTCCGGCCCACCGGGTTGGGTGTGGTCTTCGGGCTGGCACTGTTTCAAGTGCTGCTCGTTCTGACGACGGCATTGCCGGTGATGAAGGCGCTGCGCAAGGAGCCCGACGGCGAAGGGAGCCAGACGACGTCATGACGGAAACCCTCCTCGCCGAAGGCGCCATCGAGGTCGGGCACCACGAGACCGCGAAGTGGTTCGGGCTCACTGTCAACACCGACACCATCCTCGCCACCGCGATCGCCGCGGCGATCGTGCTCGCGTTAGCGTTCTGGTTGCGGGCCAAGGTCACGTCGTCCGGTGTGCCCAACGGTGTTCAGCTGTTCTTCGAAGCCATCACCGTGCAGATGCGCAACCAGATCGAGAC
>JBAPQQ010000746.1:0-2973 GCA_049280695.1 Mycobacterium sp. | reverse complement strand
GGCCTAAGACTGGCCTAAGACTGCAGGGCTGCCAGCGCCGCCTTCCACAGGCTCTGGTCCCGCGGCTCGCCCGGCTGCTTCATCTCCGCGAATCGCACGATGCCCGACTTATCCACCACGAATGTGCCCCGGTTCGCAAACCCCGCGTCGTCGTTGAACACCCCGTACGCCGCAGCGACCGCGCCGTGCGGCCAGAAATCCGACAGCACCGGAAAAGTGAACCCGCTCTCGGCAGCCCAAATCTTGTGCGTGGGAGGCGGTCCCACCGAGATCGCCACGGTCTGCGTGTCGTCGTTCTCGTACTCGGGCAGATGGTCGCGGATCTCGTCGAGCTCACCCTGGCAGATACCGGTGAACGCGAGCGGGAAGAACACCACCAGCACGCCCTTTCGGTCGCGGAAATCGCTCAGCGACACCTCTTGCTGGTTCTGGTCGCGCAGCGTGAAGTCCGGTGCGGGGCTTCCGACCTCAATCATCGGTACTGCCTCTTCTTCGCGCGAGTGCTCATCGGTACTGTCTCTTCTTCGCGCGAGCGCTCATCGGTACTGTCTCTTCTTCGCGCGAGCGCTCATCAGCGCCTCCCCGCCCGCGACTTCGGCGGTACCAGCCGGCTTGCACTCCAGTTTCCGAGGTTGGCCGACGATGTCTGCATCAACCCCGCCGTCGGAGCCGACTCGGAGATCTCGGCCGGCAGCACATGACCGGGTTTGCCCGTCTTCGGCGTCAGCACCCAGATGAGCCCGTCGTCGGCCAGCGGCGTGATCGCGTCCATCAACCGGTCGACCAGGTCGCCGTCCCCGTCCCGCCACCACAGCAGCACGACGTCGATGACATCGTCCGCATCCTCGTCGACGAGCTCGCCACCGCAGGCGTCCTCGATGTCGGCGCGGATGTCGTCGTCGGTGTCCTCGTCCCAGCCCAACTCCTGAACAACCTGACCTCTTTGGATGCCCAGTCTGCGGGCGTAGTTCGGGGCGTCACCCGCCGCGACCACCGTGAGTCCTCCTTTGTATCGGGGCCTGTCTCGCCCTATCGTCGCACGCCAAGGCGCGTCGCCCTAGCACTAAGGGCCGCTTCGCTCACGGCGAGCCACCGCATGAGTTCAGCGCGCTGTCGTTGGCTTGGTTGAATTTGTCGACCTCTGCGTTGAATTCCTGCTGGCCGTAGCGCTCGGCCACGGCCTTGGCCACCGCCCGGGTGGCGTCCACCCAAGCCGTGAACGCTTCGCGCGCGGCGGGCAGCAGCGCGGAGTTCAGAGTGGCCGCCACCGCGTCTGCGCCACGGTTCAGCGTGTCGACCGCCGCCTGGGCCTTGGCCGCGATCTCCGGCTCGGTGCGACCGCCGACGGCGTTGACGTAGGCGTTGATGGCGGTGACGGCGTCCACGCTCGTGCCGCTGAGCACTTCGCATGCGTTGGCGACGGCCTCGGCGGTCATCGACTCCCGGCTCGACGATTCCCGCTCGCTGGCCGACGCCGCCGACTGCGACAGCGAATCGGTCACCCAAGTCCGGTAGTTGCGCGCGTCGTTTGTGTCAAGGGTCGACGTGCCGGTGATGACGTTAGTGCAGCCGATCACCACCATCGACGCTGTCGCGATCAGGCCGGCCATCTGCGCGGCGATCCGCCATCGCCCGCCGCCGACCCCCAGCACAGCCGAAGAGGTTACCGGCTATCAGTGCATGTCGGGCACGATTGGTGGACGATGGAGGTATCCGTGCACCGCCTGACGAGGAGCGGAAGTTGACCACCGAGTTCGCGCGTCGCGATCTGGCCCAAAACCCAACGGGCTCAAACGAATCCGACCGGGTGCGAGTGATTCGGGAAGGCGTGGCGTCCTACCTTCCCGACATCGACCCGGAAGAGACCGGCGAGTGGCTGGAGTCGTTCGACGACGTCCTGGCGCGCTCCGGCCCGGCGCGGGCGCG
This sequence comes from Mycobacterium sp., assembly GCA_049280695.1. GTDB lineage: Bacteria > Actinomycetota > Actinomycetes > Mycobacteriales > Mycobacteriaceae > Mycobacterium. The sequence continues at coordinate 1,047 of JBAPQQ010000746.1, read as the reverse complement.
CTACCTGATGCTGCGGCTGCTGGAACGCGCCGGCGAGCAGCGCGTCGCGATCCCCGCGCTGACGTCCACCGACTACGTCAACACCATCCCCACCGAACTGGAGCCGTGGTTCCCCGGCGACGAGGAGGTGGAGCGGCGCTACCGGCGCTGGATCCGGTGGAACGCGGCGATCATGGTGCACCGCGCGCAACGGCCCGGCGTCGGCGTGGGCGGACATATTTCGACGTATGCGTCGTCGGCGGCGCTCTACGAGGTCGGGTTCAACCACTTCTTCCGCGGCAAGAGCCATCCCGGCGGCGGCGACCAGGTGTTCATCCAGGGGCACGCCTCCCCCGGCATCTACGCGCGCGCCTTCCTGGAAGGCCGGCTCACCGCCGACCAGCTGGACGGCTTCCGCCAAGAGCACAGCCACCCCGGCGGCGGCCTGCCGTCGTATCCCCATCCGCGGCTGATGCCGGACTTCTGGGAGTTCCCGACGGTGTCGATGGGCCTGGGTCCGCTCAACGCGATCTTCCAGGCGCGGTTCAACCACTACCTGCACGACCGCGACATCAAGGACACCTCAGACCAGCATGTGTGGGCGTTCTTGGGCGACGGCGAGATGGACGAGCCGGAAAGTCGTGGCGCTGCGCACGTGGCCGCACTGGAGGCGCTGGACAACCTGACGTTCGTCGTCAACTGCAACCTGCAGCGCCTCGACGGCCCGGTGCGCGGCAACGGCAAGATCATCCAGGAGCTCGAGTCCTTCTTCCGCGGCGCCGGCTGGAACGTGATCAAGGTGGTGTGGGGCCGCGAGTGGGACGCGCTGCTGCACGCCGACCGCGACGGCGCGTTGGTGAACCTGATGAACAGCACTCCCGACGGCGACTACCAGACCTATAAGGCCAACGACGGCGCCTATGTTCGCGAGCACTTCTTCGGCCGCGACCCGCGCACCAAGGCACTGGTGCAGAACATGTCCGACGACGAGATCTGGAGCCTCAAGCGCGGCGGCCACGACTACCGCAAGGTGTACGCCGCCTACCGCGCGGCGATCGAGCACAAGGG
>JBAPQQ010000745.1:0-3143 GCA_049280695.1 Mycobacterium sp. | reverse complement strand
TCCCAGGACTGCGGGACGATCCGGCGCCACTCTCCGCTGACGAACAGCAACACGTAGAAGACGACGCCGTTGACCAGCCAGAGCAGGTCGAAGCTGAAATGCCACCACCTGGCCAGTCCTACGGAATGGCGAAAACCGGGAATTCCCAGCCACTTCGGAAGGGCGACGGAGTCGTCCTTGGAGGTCCACACGTTCGCGGCGTCGTCGCTGCCCAACCGCTCGGGTGGCACCGGGTCGCGCATCCGCAACCACTCCGTTCCCGGCTTGCTGCCCGCGTTGAGGTACAGCCGCGGGTGGTCGGCGAGGATCTGGATGCCGGCGCGGATGATGAACATCAGAAATACGATGTTGAACAGGTGTTGCCAGCGCAGCCATGCCGGAAAGCCGGACTCCAGCGCCGGTGCGAAACTGGTCGACGCCCCCGGATACTGCTCGATGAATGTTTGCACCCAGTCGTATTGGCGGAGCTGCTGCGCCGCCGCGATCGAGATGACCAGCCCCGCCATCCCGAGGGGAACCAGCCATAGGGTGCTTGACCAACGACGCCCGATGCGCACGGCTGGTACCCGCGCCCGAGTCTGTGGCATTCCACCGGCGAAGGTCTCGATTTCGACGCGGTCGTCGAGCAATCTTGGGCGATCATGCTGGTCGAGCTCTGACTCGAGCTGCTCGTTCGACCGCGCAGGCCGCTGTTCTGGATTTCCCGCCATGACGACCTCCTCCCGCCACACTGCCCACACCAGGTTAAGGCGCGTCGAACAGCTCTGGTGAGTGCGCGGCACCTCCCTCCTCGGGTGTCGCCGGTTCAGGCCACCGGTGCGGTGTGACTGGCCGGCATGCCGTCGATCGCCCACTGTGCGACAGTGTTGGCCGTGCCTTCGTATCTGCTGCGGGTCCAGCTGGTCGACCGGCCGGGCAGCCTCGGCTCCCTGGCCGTGGCACTCGGCTCGGTGGGAGCCGACATCCTGTCGCTGGACTTCGTCGAGCGGATGTCGGGGGTGGCGATCGACGACCTGGTCGTCGACCTGCCTCCCGGCGCGATGCCCGACACGCTGATCACGGCTGCCGAAGCGCTGAACGGCGTACGCGTGGACAGCATCCGGCCGCACACCGGGCTGCTGGAGGCGCACCGCGAACTGGAGCTGATCGACCACATCGCCGCCGGGCAGGACCGACTGGGCAAGCTGGCTGTGCTCGCCGACGAGGCGCCGCGGGTGCTGCGGGTCGGCTGGTGCACGGTGGTCCGGCTGCACGACCACGGCTTCGACAGCGTCGTGGGCAGCCCGAGCTCACCGGAGACGGTCGCCTCCGAGGCACCCTGGCTTCCGCTGGACCACCCCACTGCGCTGGACGGCAACGCCGACTGGGTGCCGCAGGTGTGGCGCGACATGGACACCACACTGGCGGCGGCCCCGCTGGGGGCCCCGCGTTGCGCGGTGATGCTGGGCCGCCCGGGCGGCCCCGATTTCCGCCCGTCCGAGGTGGCCCGGCTCGGCTACCTCGCCGGGATTGTCGCGACGATTCTGCGCTGACGCTGGATCTTCTCTGCTCTAATCGGTTCAGGCGCTGGCAGAGAGGTCACCATGGTCCCCGATATCAATTACCTCGCGGTCCTGGTCGCTGTCATCGTGAGCATGGTTATCGGCCTGGTGTTCTATCACCGGGCGGTGTTCGGTCGCACCTGGATGAATCTGGTCGGACACACCGACGAAACCGTCGGTGGCGGTTCGCCACTCACCTATCCCGTTGTGGTGGCCGTGTCGTTCCTCACGGCATGGGTGTTGGCCGGCGCCAGCTTCATCGCGCACAAGTTCTATGGCGGAAGCTTTTTCATCTCGGCGTTGATCACCGGGTGGATCCTCTGGCTGAGTTTCACGGTCGCACGGATGCTGGTTCACGACCTCTTCGACACGCGGTCGCTGAAGCTCACCGCACTCAACGCCCTCAACGAATTCATCACCATCACCGCGATTGCGTTGATCGTCGGCGTCTGGCCGCCCGCTGGCGTCTGAGATGGAAATCGTTGCAGCGCAGGCAATTTGAATGACGGATGGACGCCCCCGCGTTCAGCGGATCCGAACCCGCCGGTAACTCAGACCGAGATCTTGGGTGGGCTGCTGGTCAAGTCTGCCGTGCCGGACAGGTAGACGGTCGCAATTCCGTGCTTGGTACCGCCCTCGACGGTCTGCACCGAGATGCCGAATTCGACCGAACCGAACAGCCGCGCCGTCACGGTCTTCGGGTCCAGGAAGCCCAGCGTCACCCCATTGACGTCCTTGGGCGGCGTCCAGGCCGCTGTGCCGTCGACCAGCCCGGGATCGGCGGCCTTCTGAGGGCAGTTCGGCGGTGCGAGCCGATTGGACTTCGCACATTGGGCGAGGAGGTCCATCAACGCTTGCTGCGTCGCGCTGCGTCCCTTGTCACTGACCTCGAAGCTGAGCGACAGCGTGGTACCGATGCCGAAACCGCGAAGTTCGTTGAGCAGCATAGGCGTGTCGTTGTTGCGCTTCTGGGTTATGTTCTTGTTGCCGTTGCCGAGGTCGACCCAACCGGGGAATACATAGACGACGCTGTCGTCGCCAATGGACCTGCCGAACAGCGTCAGGGTTTTCGATGCGGCTTCGGTGTAGGAGCGCGTCTGGCCGATGTCCAGCTTGATCGCGCCCTGCTTGAGCTTCCACTCACCGTCTCTCTCTTCGAGAAACAGGGTCTCGTCGGATGTCTGGCCGCCGAACTTCGCCGTGACGTGGACCGTGCCCATGCTGGCAGTGGCGTTGTCGTCCAGTATGCGGATGTCGCTGATCGGCCACTTGTCGTTCTGCTTCTTCAGAATCTCGTCGGTCAGGAAATCCTTCGATGCCGGGTTGTCTGCCGCGTAGGACAGCGCGGCCTCCGCGTCGCCGCGCGCGAGCGCTTCCAGGTAGCCCCGGACCGCCTCGCCAGGCGTGCCGGGCTTCCCGCCGCCTGTCTTCGTCGCGATGACGATGCCCACGACGATCGCGATCACTACTAGTGACCCGACCACCGCCAAGATCACCGGCGTGCGACTCTTCTGCGGTGGCGGGCCGTACGGCGGATATCCTCCGCCGCTCATCATCGGTTGCGGCGGAAATCCGGGTGGCTGCGGCGGGCCGACCGGGGGC
>JBAPQQ010000744.1:0-4946 GCA_049280695.1 Mycobacterium sp. | reverse complement strand
CGTCGTCGGGGGCGTGCAGCGACAGCGCCAACGTCACACCGAGGCCTTCGTCGGCGAGCTTGCAGATCGCAGGTACCAGACCGACCGTCGAGACCGTCACCGAGCGCTGCGAGATTCCGAAGCCGTTCGGCGGCGGGTCGACGATGCGCCGCACCGCGGCCAGCACGCGGTTGTAGTTGGCCAGCGGCTCGCCCATCCCCATGAACACGACGTTGGTCAGCCTCGACCCGCTGTCGCGCAGGTACGCCGCCGCCGCCCGCACCTGTTCCACGATCTCGGCCGTCGATAGGTTTCTGGTCAGCCCCGCCTGACCGGTCGCGCAGAACGGGCACGCCATTCCGCAGCCCGCCTGCGACGAGATGCACACCGTGTTGCGCTGCGGATACCGCATCAGCACCGACTCGAAAGTGGTGCCATCCACGGCGCGCCACAACGTCTTTCGCGTCCGGCCGTCGTCGCATTCGATCTCGCGCGCCGGCGTGAGCAACGGCGGGAACATCGCATCGGCCACCGAGTCCCGCACCGCAGCGGGCAGGTCTGTCATCTGCCCCGGGTCGGCGATCAGCCGTCCGTAGTACTGGTGTGCCAGTTGTTTGGCGCGAAAAGCGGGCAACCCGACTGCGGCGACGGCGTCGACGCGACCCGCGTCGTCGAGGTCGGCGAAGTGTTGCGGCGGAAGAGGCATGACGTGTCCAGTCTCTCAATTCTCCACACCCTGGTGCGATTTCGGCGCGCAAACCCGCTGACAGCGACCTGTGGTGTCTCACGCCAGCAGCGTCAGCACGATCCAGCCCGCGACCGCCGACGGCAGCATCGCGTCGATCCGGTCCATCAGACCGCCGTGGCCGGGCAGCAGCGTGCCCATGTCCTTGATGCCGAGGTCGCGTTTGACTTGGGACTCGACCAGGTCGCCGAACACGCCGGTGATCACCAGCAGCAGCCCGAGCGGCACACCCACCCACGGCGGCTGGTCCAGGAGGAATGTCACGGCCAGCACTGATGCGGCGATACCGAACAGCAGGGAGCCGCCCAGGCCCTCCCACGACTTTTTCGGGCTGATTGCCGGCACCATCGGGTGCTTGCCGAACAGCACACCGGCGACGTAGCCGCCGATGTCGGCGAACACCACCGTCGCGATCACGGCGAACACCCGGCCGCCGCCGTGGTCTTGGCGGATCAACAACGCGCTGAACGTCGCGAACAACGGAATCCAGGTGGCCAGCAACACCGTCGCCGAGATGTCGCGCAGGTAGTTCACCGGGTGCTGGGAGAAGCCTTGTCCGACGAGCCGCCAAACCATGCACACCACGATCGTGCCGGCATAGCCGCCCAATGCACCGGAAGGCCCGAACGGCCACGCAAGCCATAAGATCGCTTGGCCACCGATCAGCAACGCCACCACCGGGATCGCATATCCCGCCTCGCGCAGGCGTCGCGTCACCTCGTGGGTGGCGACCGGAATCGCCACCGCCAGCACGCCGAACCATCCGTGCGACGCGAACAGCAGGACCCCGATCGCCATCGCGCCGAGGCTGGCGCCGACCGCGATCGCGGCGGGCAGGTTGCGTCCAGCCCGCGATTTCTTCGGTGTCTCGGGTTCGGCCACGGAAATTCGGTCGCTGTTGGGTCGGCTAGACCTCGAGCAACTCGCCCTCTTTGTGCTTGACCAGGTCGTCGATCTGCTCGACGTAGGTATGGGTAGTCTTCTCGAGGTCCTTCTCGGCGTGCTTGGCTTCGTCCTCGCCGGCCTCACCCTCCTTGCGGATGCGGTGCAGCTCCTCCATCGCCTTGCGGCGGATGTTGCGCACCGACACCCGGGCGTCCTCGCCTTTCGCCTTGGCTTGCTTGACCAGGTCGCGACGGCGTTCCTCGGTGAGCTGCGGGATCGCCACCCGGATCACGTTGCCGTCGTTGGTCGGGTTGACACCGAGGTCGGAGTCACGGATGGCCTTTTCGATCGCGCCCAGCTGCGACTGCTCGTAAGGTTTGATCACGACGAGCCGCGCCTCGGGCACGTTGATGCTGGAGAGCTGGGTGATCGGGGTCATCGCACCGTAGTAGTCCACAGAGATACGGGCGAACATGCCGGGGTTGGCGCGACCGGTGCGAATCGACGCCAAGTCGTCGCGGGCGACGGCGACCGCCTTCTCCATCTTCTCTTCGGCCTCGAAGAGGGTTTCGTCGATCACAGCATTTCTCCCTCAGTCGTGACCAGTGTTCCGATCTTCTCACCTGCGACGGCCCGGGCGATATTGCCGTCGGTGAGCAGGTTGAAGACCAGGATCGGCATGCCGTTGTCCATGCACAGGCTGAACGCGGTGGCGTCGGCCACCCGCAGCCCGCGGTCGATGACCTCCCGGTGGGTGATCTCGGTGAGCAGTGTCGCGTCAGGGTTGTAGCGCGGGTCGGCGGTGAAGACGCCGTCGACCCCCTTGGCCATCAGAACGACGTCGGCGCCGATCTCCAGGGCGCGCTGAGCGGCCGTCGTGTCGGTGGAGAAGTACGGCAGGCCCATGCCGGCGCCGAAGATCACCACACGGCCCTTCTCGAGGTGACGGCGCGCGCGCAGCGGAATGTAGGGCTCGGCGACCTGACCCATCGTGATGGCCGTCTGCACCCGGGTGGCGATGCCTTCTTTCTCCAGAAAGTCTTGCAGCGCAAGGCTGTTCATGACGGTGCCGAGCATTCCCATGTAGTCGCTGCGGGTGCGTTCCATGCCGCGCTGCTGAAGCTGGGCGCCGCGGAAGAAGTTGCCACCGCCGATGACGACGGCCACTTGCACACCGCTGCGGACGACCTCGGCGATCTGGCGGGCCACCTGGTGAACCACGTCGGGGTCGAGCCCGACCTGGCCGCCGCCGAACATCTCGCCGCCGAGCTTGAGCAGCACGCGGCTGTACGGCGGCCGCTCGGGCGCTCGCCGGGAAGCGCCGTTGAACTCCGTCATCAGCCTCCTTCGCGTGCCCGGCATGAGAGCGCCATCGGAGGCGATCACCCCACTGGGTCCTCCCGATGGCACTCTCATCCTGCCTCATCGGTGCTGGCCGATGGTCGAAAGGGTCAGACGGAACGAATTCAGTTGTGACATTCTGTGCGGGTGTCGGCACCGCCTTCCGGGGTTGTCACGTTTCTGTTCACCGACGTCGAGGGTTCGACCCGCCGGTGGGAGGCGGACGCCGATGGGATGCGGGCGGCGTTGGTCGCGCATGACGAGGTGTTGCGCGGAGCGATCGAGCGGCACGGCGGCTTCATGTTCAAGCACACCGGTGATGGCGTGTGCGCCGCGTTCGCATCGCCGAAGTCCGCGGTCGACGCCGCCATCGCGGCGCAACGGAAACTCGAGATGCCTGTCCGAATGGGCATAGCGACCGGCGAAGCCGAGGTGCGGGAGGGCGACTACTTCGGCGCGGTCTTGAACCGAGTCGCGAGGGTGATGGCCGCCGGGCACGGCGGTCAAATTCTGCTCGCAGACTCGACAGCGAAACTTGTCAGCGGAGTTGATCTAGTGGATCTCGGACCGCGGAGGTTGCGGGATCTGCCGACTCCGGTCGAGGTATTCCAAGTGGGCGGGACCGGTCTGCGCACAGACTTTCCACCTCTGCGAGTGCTGGACGCGAACATGGGGAACCTCCGGCCCGCAACTACGAGCTTCATCGGGCGCGAGTGGGAGGTCGCAGAGGTGCAAGCGGCCATGCGCGCCCACCGATTGGTGACGTTGACCGGCTTTGGCGGCGTTGGCAAGACGCGGTTGGCGCTGGAAATCGCGGGACACTTGAGTTCTGAATTCCTCGACGGCGTCTGGTTCTTCGAACTGGCCGCAGTCAGCGACCCGGCGGCGGTCCGGTCCCGGATGCGGTGGCGGCGGTACTCAACATCGCTCAGCAGCCCGGGAAAACAGTGAGCGAGGCGGTTGCCGGCGCGCTTGAGGGCAGGGGTCCGGTTGTTGGTGATCGACAACTGCGAGCACGTGCTCGATGCCGCCGCCGATCTGGTCGAGACAATCCTCGCGTACTCGGCAACGGTGAGGATCCTCGTCACGAGCCGGGAAGGATTGGGCGTAGCCGACGAGCATTTGTGGCCCGTACGCCCGCTCGACGTCGGCACAGGAATCGACTCGTCGGCAGTGGCGTTGTTCACCGAACGGGCTCGCGCAGTTGCGCCGGACTTCTCCACGCCCGAAGCGGCGGACGCGGTGGTGGAGATCTGCGGTCGCCTGGACGGGATCCCGTTGGCCATCGAGCTGGCGGCATCGCGGATGGCCTCGATGACGGCGAGCGAGGTACGCGATCGATTAGATCACCGGTTCCGACTGCTGGTCGGATCGCGCCGCGGGTTGGAACGCCACCAGACGCTGCGCCACGCAGTGATGTGGTCCTACGACCTGCTCGAGGATTCCGAAAAGTTGTTGTTGACGAGGTGTTCGGTATTTGCCGGCGGCTGCGACCTGGAAAGTGTTTGTGCCGTAGCCGGATCGGATGGCGTCGATGACGTCGATGACTACGCGATGCTAGATCTGCTCGATGCCTTGGTACGCAAGTCACTGCTCGTCGCCGACCGCTCATCCGGACGTACCCGATACTCCATTCTGGAGACGATCCGCCAGTTCGCCGAGGAGCAACTCGTCACGCGTGGCGAAGCCGACGAGGTTCGCAATGCGCACTCGCGGTATTTCGCCGGTAAGGAAGCCGACATCCTCGCACTTTGGGACAGCCCCCGCCAAAATGAGGCGTACACCTGGTTCACCACCGAACTGGCCAATCTGCGCAACGCATTTCGGTGGTCGGCGGACCACGGGGATATAGATGTGGCAGCACCGATCGCCAATTACGCGACACTACTGGGTGCGCTGGTGGAGAACTACGAGCCAATTGCCTGGGCAGAAGAGCTCATCGGACCCGCGCGTGCCGCTGACCATCCCCGCCTTGCGTCCCTGTACGTGATGGCGA
>JBAPQQ010000743.1:0-3600 GCA_049280695.1 Mycobacterium sp. | reverse complement strand
CGGCACCATTGCTGCCACCGACACTCCGGGTGGCGGCCTGACCATCGTGATCGATCTGGCCGCACCCCTGGGGGTTCGCCGCCCATGACCAAGGTGCTGGTCGTCGACGATGAACCGCAGATTCTTCGGGCATTGCGGATCAACTTGTCCGTGCGCGGCTATGAAGTCGTCACCGCCGCAACCGGCGCGGCCGCGTTGCGAGCGGCCGCCGAACAGCGCCCGGACGTGGTGGTGCTAGATCTCGGCCTGCCCGATATATCTGGAGTCGAAGTGCTGGAAGGCCTGCGCGGTTGGACCACCGTGCCCGTGATCGTGCTCTCCGCCCGCACCGATTCCACCGAGAAGGTCGAAGCCCTCGACGCAGGTGCCGACGACTACGTGACGAAGCCATTCGGTATGGACGAGTTGCTGGCCCGGCTGCGCGCCGCGGTCAGGCGCGCCACGGCCGCGACCGAGACGGATGAGCCAGTTGTCGAAACCGATTCTTTCACCGTCGATCTGGCGGCGAAGAAGGTGATCAAGAAGGGCGCCGAAGTGCACTTGACTCCCACCGAATGGGGGATGCTCGAAATGCTGGTACGCAACCGCGGCAAGTTGGTCGGCCGCGAGGAACTGCTGAGGGAGGTCTGGGGGCCGGCCTACGCCAAGGAGACTCATTACTTACGGGTCTACTTGGCGCAGTTGCGGCGCAAGCTCGAAGACGACCCTTCCCATCCCAAACATCTGCTGACAGAAGCCGGAATGGGCTACCGCTTCCAGGAGTGAGCGGTTGAGGCCATCGCTTGTCGCCGACGCGCCCCGGAAGTACATTCCGCCGCAGATGCGCCGGGCAGTCGGTTCGGCAGTAGCTGTAGCTGATCCGAAGGATGTCTGATGTCGATTGCGTTGACGATCTTATTGATCGCGTTCTCGCTGCACGGTCTGGTGAAGTTCGCGGTCGGGTTCCTCGTGCCGTATCGGACTCGAATCGCCCGAATCGAGGCCTATTACCGCCGGGGTGGCCTGATCATCACCATCTATGACAACGTCACCTTGGTAATCATCGTCGCTCTTGTCGTTCTTCTCGCCCTCACCGACATCGAAGAAGTCAGTTTCTTCACCGGCCTCATCGCAGGGATGCTCGTCATCCAGATCTTCTTCCACCCCTTCAGCCGTCCGCTGCCTGCCAACCGCGCGCCGAAAACACCCTATGCGCCAAGAAAGCTCATGTCGTACGCGATCCAAGCCGATCCCTGGCTGGCCTGGAAGGAAATCCTCATGGCGGCACTGTTCGCCTGGGCGCTCTCCTATCTCATCGGCCGACTCGTTGGATAGCATCACGTGTTCTTCGCGAGAAACCGGCGGAATAAGGGAAAGGCCACGGCCAGGTTGTAGACCACGCCGACGAGAACGTACGGCCACCACGTCCCGTGGGCGCTGGCTACCCAGAACGCCTTGGCGGCCCAGTATGGCGGCAGCACACCGAAGGCCAACCCCCAGTTGGAAGGGATGAACCAGGGCAGCGCCGGCAGGCCGGCGATCAGCATGCCCAGCGCGCGAACCGCGGCCAGGCCCTGAATCTTGTTGCTTGCCATGACGAGAATCAGCAACAACGTCACGACCGCCGACAGTCCGGCGAGCACCCCGATCGGGACGAGGGCTCCGAGCAATCCCGGAGCGAGGATGCCGCTGAACGACATGGTCGCGACCACGTAGATCGTCGTCACCACTACGACCGTGGCTGCGCGGTACGCGAAGAACGTCGACAGGGGGACCGGCGTCACGCGCAGCGCGGTCAACGTGCCGGCGTCGACCTCGTCGAGGACAAGGAACGCCGCCAGACCACCTGCGATGATAATGCTGGTCAGCAATAGGAATCCTGTCAGGATCAGCGGATAATACGGGACCAGGTCAAACCCATTGCGGTGTAACAGCATATCCGTTACCCGTGGGGTCAGAAGCGCGACGCCAATGGTCCAGACGATCGGCGCAACGACAATCATCACCAGCAGTGGATCGCGGTATGTGCCGCGAATATCGTTGCGGCCGAATGCAAGCCATGCTCTTCCGTTATGCGCCGATACCATCACACACCGCCGGATCCTGCGATGACGTACCGACCGAACATCGCCTTGGCTGCAAAATACAATGCTGCCAGGCACCCCGACGGGTACAGCACCGCATACACCCACTGCCACGGCGTCAGCGCGATCTGGTCGAAGGCGGCGCCCAGCAGTAACAGCGGACCGTGCGTGGGAATCAGGTACACACTGTCGTATCGGGGTGTGCGTGGGTCGTGGTGTAAAATCAGCTGGCGCGCCACATGACAGCGGCCGCCCGCGCTACCGTGCAGGCATGGCCGGATATCGGGAACTGTTCAGGGCCAGCATCGACGAGCCACAGGCGTTCTGGGCGGAGGCGGCCCGCGAGGTGTGGTGGACACGTGAACCGCAGAAGGTGCTCGACGAAACCAACCCGCCGTTCTACCGGTGGTTTCCCGACGCGGAGCTGAATACCTGCGCGAACGCACTCGACCGCCACGTCGCCGACGGCCGCGGCGACGTACCCGCGTTGATCTACGACTCCCCCGTCGCCGGCGTCAAGCGCACCTACAGCTACGCCGAATTACTCGACCGCACAGCGCGATTCGCCGGTGCGCTGCGCAGCCTCGGAGTCGGCAAGGGCGACCGTGTCGTCATCTACATGCCGATGGTCCCCGAGGCGGTGATCGCGATGCTGGCCTGCGCACGGCTCGGCGCGGTCCACTCGGTGGTGTTCGGCGGCTTCGCGGGCCATGAACTTGCGGTGCGAATCGACGACACCAGGCCGGATGTGGTCGTGTCGACGTCGTGCGGAATCGAGCCCTCGCGGATCGTCGAGTACAAGCCGATGCTGGACACCGCGATCGAGGCCTGCGCCAATCCGCCCCGCACGTGCGTGATCCTGCAACGCGACCAGCACCGCTGCGAACTGGAGCCGGAGCGCGACCTCGACTGGGATGAGCTGATGGGGGCCGCCGCGCCCGTCGACGCGGTGCCCGTCGCCGCCACCGACCCGTTGTACGTGCTCTACACGTCCGGAACGACAGGCAAGCCCAAGGGCATCGTCCGCGACAACGGCGGACATGCGGTGGCGCTTCTGTGGAGCATGCGCAACATCTACGACGCCGGGCCGGGCGACGTGTTCTGGGCCGCCTCCGACGTGGGCTGGGTGGTCGGCCACTCCTACATCGTGTACGGGCCTCTGCTCGCGGGCGCGACAACCGTGCTCTACGAGGGCAAGCCGGTGGGGACGCCTGACCCGGGCGCGTACTGGCGAGTGGTGTCCGAGTACAAGGTCAAGGCGCTGTTCACCGCACCGACCGCGATCCGGGTGATCCGCAAGGAGGACCCCGACGGGTCCTACCTCGCCAAGTACGACCTGTCGTCGCTGCGGTATCTGTTCCAGGCGGGCGAGCGACTCGACCCGGACACCTATGAGTGGGTGTCGCGGCAGCTGGGCATACCGGTGATCGACCACTGGTGGCAGACGGAGACGGGCTGGGCCATCGCGGCCAATCCCGTTGGTCTGGAGCCGCTTCCGATCAAGCCCGGCTCGCCCAGCGTGCTTATGCCCGGATAC
>JBAPQQ010000742.1:0-2235 GCA_049280695.1 Mycobacterium sp. | reverse complement strand
GCGCGACACCGAGGACACCGGCGTCGCGGTACCCGGCGCCCCCGGCGTGCTGACCAAGCTGGCCAAGTGCTGCACGCCGGTGCCGGGGGACAACATCCTGGGCTTCGTCACGCGCGGCGGCGGGGTCAGCGTGCACCGGACGGACTGCACGAACGCCGCGTCGCTGCAGGAGCAGTCCGAGCGGATCATCGACGTCGAGTGGGCGCCGTCGCCGTCGTCGGTGTTCCTGGTGGCCATCCAGGTCGAGGCGCTGGACCGGCACCGGCTGCTGTCCGACGTCACCCGGGTGCTGGCCGACGAGAAGGTCAACATCCTGTCCGCATCGGTGACCACGTCCGGGGACCGCGTGGCGATCAGCCGGTTCACGTTCGAGATGGGCGACCCCAAGCATCTGGGCCACGTGCTCAACGTGGTGCGCAACGTCGACGGCGTCTACGACGTCTACCGCGTGACGTCGGCGGCCTGAGGCTCACCACCTCCCGGCGAGCAGACACCAAGTCGCATTCACAGACACAATTTCGTGCGAGTTCGCGTCTGCTCGGCGGGGCGTAGCCCAGTGAACAGATGTTTCGCCCCTGATACCGCGGGTACCGCAACACCGTGACTTTCGACCTGACGCCGACCGAGGCGCAACACGACTTGGCCAAGCGCGCGCACGAGTTCGCCGAAGCCTGCATCCGGCCGGTCGCCGGGGAGTACGACAAACGCCAGGAGTTCCCCTGGCCGGTGCTGGAGGAGGCCGCCGAGCGCGGCTTCTACAGTCCGCTGTTCTACCGCGACCTGATCGGCGACCCGACGGGGCTGTCGCTGCCGATGTTCATGGAGGAGATCTTCTGGGGCTGCGCGGGCATCGGGCTGGCGATCGTGATGCCGGCGCTGGCGCTGTCGGCGATCGGGCAGGCCGCCTCCCCAGAGCAGATGCTGCAGTGGGCGCCCGAATGTTTCGGCACACCAGGGGACTTGAAGCTCGCCGCGCTGGCGATCTCCGAACCCCAGGGCGGCAGCGACGTACGCAACCTGCGCACGACGGCGGTGCGCGACGGCGACGACTGGATCATCGACGGGCACAAGATGTGGATCGGCAACGGCGGCATCGCCAACGTCCATGTGGTGAACGCGGTCGTGGACCAAGAACTCGGGTATCGCGGACAGGGGCTGTTCGTGGTGCCCGGCGGCACGCCGGGTCTGGAGCTGGTGCGCAAGCTGGACAAGCTGGGCTGCCGGGCATCGCACACCGCGGAGTTGAAGTTCAACAGCGTGCGGGTGCCGGGGGAGAATCTGCTCGGCGGCCAGGAGAAGCTTGAGCACAAGCTGGCCAAGGCGCGAGAAGCGGTCTCAGGCGGTCGACGGTCCGGCTCGGCGACGCTGGGCACATTCGAACAGACGCGACCGATGGTCGCAGCGCAGGCACTCGGAATTGCAAGGGCTGCACTGGAATACATGACGGCATATGCAAAGGAACGCGAGGCGTTCGGCGCGCCGATCATCGACAACCAGGGCATCGCGTTCCCGATCGCCGAGATCGCCACCCAGATCGACGCAGCCCGGCTGCTGACCTGGCGGGCCTCCTGGATGGCGGCCAACCGTGTGCCGTTCGAGCGCGGTGAGGGCTCCATGTCGAAGCTGGCCGCCAGCGAGGTCGCGGTCAGGGCCACCGAACGGGCGATCCAGACCATGGGCGGATGGGGCTACATCACCGACCACCCCGTCGAGAAGTGGTACCGAGACGCCAAGCTGTACACCATCTTCGAGGGCACCAGCGAGATTCAGCGCGTCGTCATCTCCAACGCGCTGGGCGCCGCGGAGGGCAAACCGCCGTTGCACTTCGAACTCGAACCCTCGGGCGGACCGCTGAACAAGATGTTCGGCCGCGGCACTCCGCTGCGCAGCCGCGCCGCGGACCGGGCGCTCGCGATGAGAGACCGTGTGCCGCAACCGATCATGCGAGCTGCGATGAAGGTGCTGCGCCCGCCGCGATAGTGGAGCAGAATCGCGCTGGAGCACGTCATCTTTGCGCCCATCAGCGTGCGTGCCCTGTACACCTGCGATCCCACTCCCGATGCTTACTGCGAGACGGGATCTGCAAGAGATGTTCGCGGCTCAGTCCAGCCCTTGCCGCGAAATCAGGTTACCTGCACGCTTTTTCGCGATTTGCGTGCAGGTAACCTGATTTCGCCAAAGACGCGGAGCACTCAGTCCAGGCGCGCCGACGTGATGACCACGTCGGTCTTGGGC
>JBAPQQ010000741.1:0-7278 GCA_049280695.1 Mycobacterium sp. | reverse complement strand
GCTCAATGTAGTGATGAGGGCCCGATGGGCACCGACTCCGTGTGTCAGAGTCCGGGCAACGTGCAGATCAACGACTCGATGCCCGTGTACGACGAGGGGTTCATGAGCGGCATGTACGGCGGACCGTATGCGGTGCCCTTCGCTGAAGGCGGATTCTGACATCGTCGTCCAGCGCGGCCCAGCGCAGGCTCGTCGACTCTGAGCGGCTCAGTTGCCCGCCGAGGTCAAGACCTGGGGCCTTCTCCAGCGTGTGCGTACCACTTCTGATTAGCTTCACAATGTCGGGCACCACCATTGGTCCCGGTTCTCAAGGACAAGTGACGAAGGAGCCTTCACATGTTGCTCTCGGCGTTCTGCTCTTCGCGCAAGCGGCATCTCGCTGGCCGTACCGCCCGCCGCGTAGTCGCAGGCGCGATCGGTGCGGGCGCGATCACCAGTGCAATGCTGGTCGGTGCCGGCCCGGCGGCCGTCGCCGACCCCCCGAACTGCACCGCAGCCGACCTGGCCGGCGTGGCGGCAGGCGTTTCGGCGTCGACGTCGGCGTACCTGTTCACCCATCCGGATGTCAACGACTTCTTCACCAGCCTCAAGGGCCAGCCGAAGAGCGAGATCAAAGACGACGTCCAGAACTACCTGAATGCCAACCCGACCGTGCACGCCGACCTGCAGGGAATCCGCCAGCCGCTCGTCGACCTGAAGAACCGCTGCCAGTGACGTAGTGCGGCCGGGACTAGGGGTGGCCGAGAGCAGGGACGAGCCGTCGACAGGTGACGGCGGTACCGGCCCCTTGGTCTTGATGGTCGACGACGACGCCGACGTCCGGACATCGGTGGCCCGGGGGTTGCGGCACTGGGGGTTCGACGTGCACGTCGCGGCGACCGGCAAAGAGGCTTTGCGCCTGCTGTCGAGCGAGACGCACGACGCGTTGGTGCTCGACGTGCAAATGCCGGAGTTGGACGGTGTCGCGGTGGTGACAGCGCTGCGCGCGCTGGGCAATGACATCCCGATCTGCGTGTTGTCGGCCCGCGACACCGTGAACGACCGGATTGCCGGGCTGGAGGCCGGCGCCGACGACTACTTGACCAAGCCGTTCGATCTCGGCGAGCTCGTGGCACGGTTGCATGCGCTGCTGCGCCGGTCGTCGCATTCCGACGAACCCTCCGACGCGATCACCATCGGTCCGTTGACCATCGATACGGCGCGTCGCCTGGTGTTCGTCGCGGGAGCGCGGGTGGAGCTGACCAAGCGCGAATTCGACCTGCTGGCCGTGCTTGCTGAGCACGCCGGGATGGTGCTCACCCGGCAGCGACTGCTCGAGCTGGTGTGGGGATACGACTTCGACGTCGACACCAATGTCGCTGACGTATTCATCAGCTACCTGCGGCGCAAGCTGGAACGCGACGGCGTGCCGCGGGTGATTCACACGGTTCGCGGGATCGGATACGTGCTCCGGGCGGAGCCGTGAGGCGACCAGAGGGCACGGAGCCGTGAGGCGACCAGAGGGCACGGAGCCGTGAGGCGGGGCATTGACCAGTTTCGACTGCTGCTGCGCCGGTCGATGTCGCTGCGCACCCGGGTGGCCATCGCAGCGGCGCTGGCGGCGGCCGTCATCGTCGCGCTCTTCGCGGTGGTGACGTCGGTCCTTCTGGTCAACAACGACGAGGCCCAGCTGGATCGGCGCCTCGACGCGATCGTCGACGCCGGCATCTATCCCAACCGAAACAGCGCCGAACCGCGCGCGATCTTGCAGACGGTCCGCAGAGTCACCACCCAGGAGGTGATGTATCAGCGTGGCTTCCAGCTGCCGCCGCTGCCCGTAGGCATCTCGACGGTGTCGGTGAACGGTGTCGAGTACCGGGTCCGCACCGTCGAGCAGACGCAACGCGACGGCGACGTGTTGGTGTCGATCGGCATAAGGGTCGACAGCATCCTGCTGGACCGGCCGCGGATACCGCTCTACCTGCTGATCGGCGGCGTCGCGGTGCTGCTCGCGGCGGGGCTGGGCTGGCTTCTGGCCGGACCGGCCGTGCGGCCGCTGCGCCGGCTCACCGAGTCCACCCGTCGCCTCGGCAAAGGCAGTGACCCGCTGCCGGAGGTGCACGGAATCCGCGAAGCCGAGGACCTTTCGGACGCGATGAGCGGCATGCTCAAGCGGCTGGCCGCTGCGCAGGAGTCCACCACCAACTCTTTGCAGACCGCGCAAGACTTCGCCGCCAACGCAGCGCATGAATTGCGGACCCCACTGACCGCGATGCGGGCGGATCTCGACACCCTGCGCATCCACAACCTGCCCGACGAGGAACGCCAAGAGGTGGTGGCCGACCTGTCCCGGGCACAGCGCAGGGTCGAAGCCATCATCACGGCACTGGGTCAACTCGCATCCGGAGAGCTCGCGCAGGCCGAGGACCGGGAGAAGATCGACGTCGGCGAACTGTTGGAGCGGGTAGCGCAAGACCACATGCGCCCGACGACGCCGGTCGAGATCGAGGTGCGCGCAGACGACGTGGGAACGATCTTCGGCTGGCCCGGCGGCCTTCGCCTCGCAATGGACAACCTGGTGCGCAATGCGATCACCCATGGCCGCGCATCGCGCATCGTGCTGACCGCCGACCGGCACGGCGATCTGGTGGACATGATCGTCGACGACAACGGGCGCGGGCTTCCCGCGGAGGAGCACCGTGCGGTGCTGGGCCGGTTCGCCCGCGGCAGCACCGCGTCGGCGGGCGGCTCGGGACTCGGGCTGGCACTAGTCGCGCAGCAGGCAGCCCTTCACGACGGCAGCATCGAACTCTCCGACGGCCCGCTGGGAGGCCTGCGCGCGAAGTTGACGGTGTCTATCCGGAGCGGCCCGAAGTCCGACCCGTCGATACCGCGGCGAGCACCCGCCATCCGAGCAGCAAAATCGCCGTCACCGTCGAAGCGACGATCACGAAACTAAGTGCCACACCACCGGAGCTGGCTTTGCGCAACAGCATTCCGACCGCGACCGTGCCCAGCCATACGGCGACGCCAGTGGGGACGATCGCGAGCGGACAGCGCCATCCTCGGCTGAGGAGCCAACCCAGTGCGGCACCGACGAGAAACGGCCACGCCGTCTCCGTGACTCCCGAAACCGTCACACCCTCGGCGTGACTGCGCCGGCCGATCGCGCAGAAAATCACGATGCCCAATGCGTCGGCAACCACCGCCGAGAGCACTTGCTTCGCGTTCATCGGTCCGGGTAGGTCATCACGTCGCCGTTCAAGGGCATGCGGTAGCTCCGGTCGCCCGGCGGTACTCCGTGTTGCATCTGCACGGGGGCGTCGGACGTCTCCTCTGCAGTCGGTGCGATCCTCGAGTCCAGCCGGAATTCGTCGAACACAAACGGTATTCCGTTGGATCGCAACGGATCCGGGGTGCTCATCAGCTGAAAATGCAGGTGCGGTGCGTCGGTGTTGCCGGTGTTTCCCACCGCCGCGAGCATCTGACCGGTGGTGAGCCGGTCACCGGCCTCGACCTTGACGCTGCCGGTCTGCAGATGGGCGTACAGGACGAAGTTGCCGCCGCCGATGTCCTGGATGACGCGGTTGCCGGCGTACTGTTCGAGTGGCAGGTCGGCCGGCGATGCACCGGGAACCTGCTCGGCCAGGTTGTCGACGACTGCCACCACCGTGCCGTCGGCGACCGCATGCACGCCCGCGCCGAACCCAGGGTAGCTGCGCAGGTCGGCCTTGTCGCCGTTGAAGATTCGGCCATCGGGGGTGAGCTGCAGGTAGTCGATCGCGAATCGCTCGGCCAACCACAGCGCTCCGTTGATCGGGTTGGCTGCCATCCGGTGCGGGTTCGTGTCGCAGCAGGCGTTGACGGCCGCCCAGCCTGCGCCGGTGAGCGGCGGGGAAACCGTGACCGGCTTACGGCTGTCAACCGTTGTCGCGGCGATGGTTTCGGTCATGGTCGGTTGTGTTAGCGGCGGTGGCGGTTCGGCGACGGCGATGCCGATGGTGTGGCTGATGTCGGAGGGGATGCCCGCCGACTCGTCGAGCGCGACGTCGAGCCACACCAGCGCGGTCTCCGACGGGCGCAGCGTCGCGGTGGGTGACGGATTGCCAAGGCGCCGAGTCGAACTCGTCAAGTGTTCGCCAGAGAGCGTCAAGAGCACCTTGTCGGCCGCCACCACCGCCACCGACGTGAGCGTGACCTCCTGGGGGATCGCATTGCTCAGCTGCAGTTCGTAGGCCAGATGCGTCATGCCGTCGGTACCGGCCACCGGCATCGGAACGGCGATGACCGAGCCGACCAGCGGCGTGACCGCTGCCGGTCCCGATGGCGCCGGTTCCGGTGACGGCGGGCCGACCGTCACGGTCACCGTCGACGGCGGCGGCGACGACTGATGCGATTGCGAGCCGGTGGCACACGCACAGAGAACCAGGACCGCGCTCACCGCCAATGCCGAAAAGCGCAGGTGCATCCGGACATCCAATCACGGCGCGTGCGCGCGGGATGGCATTCAGGGGTCGTCGTCGGGGTCGGTCTTCTCGGGGCTGGGCCTGGGCTTGGGCGCGGCGTCGATTCCGCCGCGCTCGGCGGCGTCGGGATCGATCTGGCTCTCGGTGCGGAACAGGAAGAAGAACAGCACCCAACCGATGATCGCCACGAAGATCCAGCTGATCAGCCGGTAGATCAGCATTGCCGAAATGGCGTCCGGCAGCGATACCCCGCTGGTCACCAGACCGGGCACCAGCACTGCCTCGACGACCAGCAACCCGCCGGGCATCAGCGGGATCGACCCGACAGCGCGGGCGGCGGCGTAGGCGACAGTCAGGCCGGCCAGCGATGGCCGGCCGCCCGCAGCGAACGTGGCGAACAGCAGGCACGCCACGTCGGCGACCCAGTTGAACAGCGACCAGCTGAACGCCACCATCAGGTCGCGCCGGCTCAGGCTCACCGACTCGAGTTGGCTGAGCATCTGGCGCCACTTATCCAAGCCGGCGTCGCGAGGATTGCCGCGCAGCCTGTTCACCCACGACAGCACCTTCACTCCGATGCCGTCGATCAGCTCCGGGCGGCCGGCCACCGCCTGCGCGAGCAGGATCAGCGTGACGAAGCCGCCGAGGGTGAAGATGAGCGAGAACGGATTGTTCTTGGCACCCAAGAGAAATGCGCCGCCGAGGCCCAGCAGCGCCAGGCCGACCGCCTGTAGCACTCCGGACATGACGAGTTGCCAGGAAGCGATCACCGGGGCGGCGCCCCAGAGGCGTTGTTGGCGGTAGATGAAGGTCGCGGACAGCACCGGGCCGCCGGGAAGCGTGGTGCTCAACGCGTTGCCGGCGTAGAACGCGGTCTCCGAGCGCCACTGCTTGACGGCGACGCCGGCGGACTTCAGCAGCGTGCGCTGGATCTGCGCGAAACTGTGCATCGAGGCCAGCGACGCGACGATCGCGGCCAGCACCCAATACCACTTCGCGGTGTAGAGACTGCGCCATGCGTGTGCCAGCTGGTCGCGGACGAGAACGCCTTCGACGATCAGCACCACCGCCGCGACGACGAGCACCACCCAACGCAGCCACCTGTGCTTGCCGCGCGAGTGCCCCTGTCCGCTGCGGGCATCGCTGGCCGGCGCGTCGTGCGACACGTGCTACAGGTTAACCGCGCAATTGCGCACAGCATCGCGGCTCGCGAGAGCGGCGATCAGCCGTAGCGCAACCGATACGCTACCGGCATGCCAGCGCCTGAAGACACCGCCGTCCCGCCGCTAGTGCGCAAGGGCGCCGCCTGGTCATGGCGGCTGCTGGCGATCTTCGGCCTCGTCTTCGCGCTGCTGTGGGTGTTCAAGCACCTGGAGGTCATCTTCGTCCCCGTCGCGATCGCGACCATGCTCGCTGCGCTCTTCCTGCCCGGCGTGGACTGGCTGGACCGGCACGGCGTTCCGCGCGGCTGGGCCGTGCTGCTGCTGTTGTTGTTTGGGATGGCGCTCGTGGGCGGCGTCCTCGCGTTCGTCGTCAGCCGGTTCATCGAGGGGTTGCCGGGCCTGGTCGACCAGGTCAACCACAGCATCGAGACCGCGAAGAACTGGCTCATCCAGGGCCCCGCTCACCTCAACGAGCGGCAGATCGACAACGCGGGCAAATCCGCCGTCGAGGCGCTGCGAAACAACCAGGAGAAGCTGACCAATGGAGCGCTGTCCACTGCAGGCACGATCACCGAAATCGTGACCGGCGCGTTCGTCGTGCTGTTCACGTTGATCTTCTTCCTGTATGGCGGCCGCAACATCTACGAGTTCGCCACGCGGATCTTCCCGGTAGGCGTCCGCGAGAAGGTGCGCGACGCGGGCAGGGCGGGCTTCGGCTCGCTGATCGGCTATGTGCGCGCCACGTTTCTCGTGGCCTTGGTCGACGCCGTCGGCATCGGGACGGGCTTGGCGATCATGGGCGTGCCGCTGGCCCTGCCGCTGGCGTCTTTGGTGTTCCTCGGCGCGTTCATTCCGTTGGTCGGCGCAGTGATCGCCGGCTTTCTGGCCGTCATCGTGGCACTGCTGTCCAAGGGCTTCATCTATGCGCTGATCACACTGGGCCTGATCATCGCCGTGCAGCAGCTGGAGGGTCACGTGCTGCAGCCGCTGGTGATGGGCCGGGCCGTGTCGATCCACCCGCTGGCGGTGGTCCTCGGCATCTCGACCGGTGGCGTGCTGGCGGGCATCGTCGGCGCGCTGCTGGCGGTGCCCGCGATCGCGTTTGCGAACAGCGCAGTACGGGTTCTGCTCGAACGCGAGGAAGATGTCGGCGGGCCCGGAGAGACGCCGGACTACGACGAGCCGGTGGGTATCAGCGCCGAGCCGGACGACGCCGCCAGCGAGGGTCCTGTGCCGGCCACCTGAACCAGCGCCGAGATCAGGCTTGTCGCACGGTTTCGGCGAAAAAGCGTGCAGGTAGCCGGATTTCGTGGCGGATCTAGAGGCGGCGGCCCTCGCGCCGAAGCAGGTCCTGGGCACTGACCCCGCCGCCGCGCCTGCGTTCGTCCGGTTTCTGCTGCGGCAGTTTCTCGGTGGCGTCCGGGTCGGCCGGCGCAGCCTTCGGGATCGCGGTGGTCTCGGCCTCTTCGGTGCTGCCGGGCGGCGCTTCCGGCATCGCTCGGGTGGCCTCGGCTGACGGCTTGGGCGGCGCGGGCCGCTCCGCCGGTCCCTCCTGAGGTGTCGCCGGTCCTGCAGCGGTGCCGCGCAACTCGCCCAGCCAGGACTCGATCTCGCGCTCCTTGTGCGGTACCGGTTTTTCCGGCGGCGCGGGCCGCTGCGCACGCTGGGCG
>JBAPQQ010000740.1:0-2811 GCA_049280695.1 Mycobacterium sp. | reverse complement strand
GCACCGGCCATCTCGAGGCGAACATCGAGGTGATCGGGCCCGGCTGGATCCACACGACGGATCTGGCGTCGGTCGACGCGGACGGGTTCGTCAAGATCCACGGCAGGGGGGACGGGGCGATCATCCGCGGCGGTTTCAAAATCCTGCCGGAAACCGTGCGCCGGGTGCTGCTCAGCCATCCCGCCGTCCGCGATGCCTGCGTCGTCGGCGTCGCCGACCGCCGTCTGGGCGAAGTACCGTTCGCGGCAGTCGAATTGAGGCCCCGGGCGAGCACCCCGTCGGAAGCAGACCTCAAAGACTGGGTTCGGGCGTCGCTGCCCAGCCACCACGTCCCGGTCGGGATCAGGGTGGTCGACGAGCTGCCCCGAAACGCGGCGATGAAGGTCCGGCCCGGCGACGTGGCAGCTCTCTACGACCAGCGCTGAGACACGGTCACACTCGGATGACCGTCAGGTTGGCCGTACCGGCGAGGGCCTCGAAATCGTCGTCCCGGGTAATCACCGGAAGCATTCGTGATGCGGCGATGGCGGCGATCCACAGGTCGTTGATTCTGACCCGTTGCCCGCTCTCGGCGAGGTGGATGCGTAGCCGCGCCCACATTCGAGCTGCTTCCTCGTCGACGGGCAGCGCCTCGAGGTCGGCTACGGAGTCGAGTGTGGCGAGTCGCTGCGCCCGGATCTCGGAGTCCTTTGCGGCCAACACGCCCGCGTTGAGCTCGGCCAGAGTGATGACGGTGGTGGCAACTTCGGCTGGGATCAGCGACTGATCGAGTTGTCGGCCCGATTCGGCTGCAATGAACACCGACGTGTCGAGCAGCCCCGCGGCCGGCGGCCTACTCACCCAATCGGCCCGAGATCGTCTGTGGTGTCTCCAGCGAGGATATCGAGGTCTTCCCGCAGCCCCGAATCAGCTTGCGCACTTTGCAATCTCGTGAGGAACTCCGCCTTGGTGAACCACCGCCGCCGCTTCGGGCGAGCCGGTGTGAGTACCGCGACAGGTCGCCCCTTGACGGTGACGGTGATGTCTTCGCCGCCCTGCACGCGGCGCAGCACTCCAGCCGTATCGTTTCGCAGATCGCGTGACGGCACTTCCGACATGCTACAACCGTAGCACAAATGTAGCATTCAGCCCGCAGAAGCACGTTCAGAGTTCCGCGACCAGCTCCAGCGTCCCGAGATCGCGGATCGCCTGACAGCCGCGCTGCAGCATCACCACCATCATCGCGTTGCCGCGTTCGGTGGAGGACGCGAACGCACAGCCCAGGCTCGTGATCAACGGCGCCTGCAGCATGCCCAACCGGTAATCGCGCCAACACGTTTCCCGGTCGTAGCCCGCCACGCCGTAGCCCAGCAGAGCTCGGTGGTAGTCGTCGACCAACTGCCGTTCGATCGCCACTCGCAGCTCGGGCTGCAAACTCGTCGCGGCGAAATACGACAGGTCCCGGGCGGGCAGGCCGATCCCCATCGTCTGCCAGTCGACGACGGCGACCCGGGTGGTCTGCGGATCGAACAACAGGTTGTCGAGGCGATAGTCGCCGTGCATCAACGAGAAGCGATCGCGCTCGGCCAGCAACCACGGTGTCACCATGTTCATTGCCGCCGTGGCGGTTTCGCGGTCGGCGGCGTCGATGTGCGGGGCCAGCTTCTCCAGCGTCATGTCTACCGCCATCCGGGCGACGTCACCGAGACCTCTGATGGCAGGTTCGTCGCCCGGCTTGGGCATCGCGATCTCGGCGAGGCCGAGCCACGTCGAGTCGCACCAGCTCGGCCCGTGCAGACCGGCCAGTGCCGTCACCGCCAGCCGTGCCTGCTCGGCGGTCGCGCCGAGGATCTGGTCGCCCTGGACGGCCGGTGACATGTCCTCGAGGAGCAGCGCGAAATCCGCGCCCTCGTTGGCGATGTCGGAATAGAAGCAGCGCGGTATCGGAACCGCCATTTTGTCGGCCACTCTGGCGTAGAACGCGACCTCGCTGAGATAGCCAAGTGTCACACCGCCTTTGACGGCGTCGTCCTGCACGGGCAGCTTGATCACGAACGTTTCCGGCAGCCCGGTGGGGTTGGCCGTGTACGACACCGCGATGCGGTATGTCGCACCGGTCTGACCGGTGCCGACCGCAGCGATATCGAGCGTGTCGACGGCAACGGTCTCGTCGTCGGCGCCGAGGACGGCGGAGAGCCAGGCGGGGGTGACGTCGGTGGGCCGACCGGGGATCGGCAGGCTCATCGCGACGCCTTGGCCCGCGCGATCATGCGGGCCGACGCGCGTTGCATGAGGCCGGGCGCCAGCCGAACGAAAAGCCAACCGCCGTAGGCGATTCTGGGAACCACAAGAATGCCCTTCTTCTTCTCGACGGCGCGCAGCACGTCCTGGGCCAGCCGGTCGGGGTGATAGCCGGTCTGACTGCGCATCCCGGTGAGAAAGAAGCTGCGGCCTTCGAAATCTCCCACCGCGCCCTTGTCCAGGATCGGCGTCTCGACTGCCCCGGGGCAGACTGCGAGCACGTCGACTCCGTGTACCGCGGCCTCGGAGCGCAGCGCCAGCGACAGCCCGACGACGGCGTGCTTGGTCATCGCATAACTGGTGAGCCGGCCCGCGGGCACCAATCCCGCCATCGACGCGGTGTTGACGATGTGCCCCTGTTGTTGCCGGATCATCACCGGATAGGCGGCAGCGACGCCATGCACGACACCGCGGATGTTCACGTCGATGATCGCGTTCCACTGATCCAGCGTCAGCAGTTCGGTGTCGCCGCCCCAGACGATGCCGGCGTTGTTGACCATCAGGTCCAGCCGCCCGGCGCGCGCGACGACG
>JBAPQQ010000739.1:0-4157 GCA_049280695.1 Mycobacterium sp. | reverse complement strand
ACCCCGGATACCCCGCAGCCGTACAAGGAGCTGGGTCTCAAAGACGACGAATACGCCCGTATCCGAGACATTCTCGGCCGCCGGCCCACCGACGCCGAACTGGCGATGTATTCGGTGATGTGGAGCGAGCACTGCTCCTACAAGTCGTCGAAGGTGCATCTGCGTTACTTCGGCGAAACCACCACCGACGAGATGCGCAAAGCGATGCTGGCGGGCATCGGCGAGAACGCGGGCGTCGTCGACATCGGCGACGGCTGGGCGGTGACGTTCAAGGTCGAGTCGCACAACCACCCGTCCTACGTGGAGCCGTATCAGGGCGCGGCCACCGGGGTCGGCGGCATCGTGCGCGACATCATGGCGATGGGTGCGCGGCCCGTCGCGGTGATGGACCAGCTGCGGTTCGGCGCCGCCGACGCACCCGACACCCGCCGTGTGGTCGACGGCGTGGTGCGCGGCATCGGCGGCTACGGCAACTCGCTCGGGTTGCCCAACATCGGTGGCGAGACCGTGTTCGACGCGTCCTACGGTGGCAACCCGCTGGTGAATGCGTTGTGCGTCGGCGCATTACGCAAAGAGGACCTGCACCTGGCGTTCGCGTCGGGCACCGGGAACAAGATCATCCTGTTCGGCGCACGCACCGGGCTGGACGGCATCGGCGGGGTGTCGGTGCTGGCGTCGGAGACCTTCGGCGGCGACGAATCTGGTGCCGGCAGAAAGAAGCTGCCCAGCGTTCAAGTCGGCGACCCGTTCATGGAGAAGGTGCTCATCGAGTGCTGCCTGGAGTTGTACGCGGCGCGTCTGGTGGTCGGCATCCAGGACCTCGGTGGTGCCGGATTATCCTGTGCTACTTCAGAATTGGCTTCCGCAGGGGGTCAGGGCATGACGGTCCAGCTCGAACGGGTGCCGTTGCGGACCGCGGGCATGACCCCCGCTGAGGTGCTCGCCAGCGAATCGCAGGAGCGCATGTGCGCGGTGGTCAAGCCGGAGAACGTCGAGAAATTCCTCGGGGTCTGCCGCAAGTGGGACGTGCTGGCCACCGTGATCGGCGAAGTCGTCGACGGCGACCGGCTGCGCATCACCTGGCACGGCGAAACCGTGGTCGACGTGCCGCCGCGCACCGTCGCGCACGAAGGTCCGGTCTATCAGCGCCCCTTCAGGCGGCCCGACAGCCAGGACGCGCTGAACGCCGACACGTCGGCACGCCTGCCCCGGCCGGCCACCGGCGACGAGTTGCGCGCGACTTTGCTTGCGATGCTTGGCAGTCCGCACCTGTGCAGCCGTGGGTTCATCACCGAGCAGTACGACCGCTACGTCCGCGGCAACACCGTCCTGGCAGAGCATGCCGACGGTGGCGTGCTGCGCATCGACGAGCGGACCGGCCGGGGCATCGCGGTGTCCACCGACGCCAACGGCCGCTACACCCAACTCGACCCGTACCAGGGTGCGCAACTGGCGCTGGCCGAGGCGTACCGCAACGTCGCGGTCACCGGCGCCACCCCGGTGGCGGTCACGAACTGCCTCAACTTCGGATCCCCGGAAGACCCCGGGGTGATGTGGCAGTTCTCCCAAGCCGTGCGTGGCCTGGCCGACGGCTGTGCCGAACTGGGCATCCCGGTCACGGGCGGCAACGTCAGCTTCTACAACCAGACCGGCTCCACCCCGATCCTGCCGACGCCGGTGGTGGGCGTGCTCGGTGTGTTGGACGACGTGAGCCGGCGCCTCCCAACGGTTTTCGGGACGCAGCCGGCGGAGACGCTGATGGTCCTGGGCGACACTCGCGACGAGTTCGACGGCTCGGTCTGGGCGCAGGTCACCGCTGACCACCTCGGCGGCCAGCCGCCGGCCGTGGACCTCGAGCGTGAGCGGGTGCTTGCCGACGTGCTTGCCGCCGCGTCACGCGAGGGGCTGGTGTCCGCTGCGCACGACCTGTCCGAGGGTGGGCTCATCCAGGCCGTCGTCGAATCGGCGCTCGCCGCGGAAACCGGTTGCCGCATCGAGCTTCCCGAGGACTTCCGATCAGGCACTGGTCCGTTCACCTTTCTTTTCTCCGAATCCTCCGCGCGGGTGCTCGTCGCGGTCCCGCATGCCGAGCAGAGCAGGTTCGGCGCGGCGTGCGAGGCGGCGGGCCTGCCCGTCACGAAACTCGGCGTGGTGGACCGGGGCAGCGACGGGATCGAGGTGCAAGGCCTGTTCACCGTGTCGCTCGACGAACTGCGCGCGACTTCGCAGCGCGTGCTGCCGGAATTGTTCGGGTAGGCGTGTGAAGGCCCCAGCCGAGGCCGAGCCCGAGGCCGACACAGACAGCGGGGACGGCGGCCCGGCAGACGAGCGCGGCGTGCCCCGGGGGCGGCACCCGTTGATCGTGTGGGCGTGGGGGCTGGTCCGGCTCGACTTCGTCGGTGTGGCGGTCGGTGCGCTGTTCTTCTGCCTGTCACTGACACCGTCGCTGCTGCCGCGGGAATACTTCTTCCAGGGTGTGATCGGCGGCATCAACGCCGCCATCGGCTACGGCTTGGGCGTCGCGATCGCCAAGGCGTTCAGGCCGCGTGGGCGCTCCTGGTGGCCCCCCGGCCCACGGGTGCTGTACGGCCTCAAGGCTGCCGTCGTGGTGCTGTCCGCGTCGGCCAGCGTGTTGATGATCATCCCCGCCGCTTCCTGGCAACGGCAGGTATCCAACGTGATGGGCACCGAAGGTCCGTCGACCCTGAGCTACATGCGCACACTGGTGATCGCGCTTGTGGTCGGCGGTGCGCTGGTGGGTGTGGCGCGGATCCTGCTCGACACGATCAAGACGCTGGCCCGGTTCTTCATCAGGCGATGGCACGTCAACGACGAGGTGGCCCTGTTCATCGGCACCGCGATCGTCGTCGTGCTGATCGTCATGCTCGTCAACGGCGTGCTGATCCGCGGGTTCATCGCCGCCTCGAGCGCGATCGCGAGGCCGCAGAACGTCAGCACTCGCGCCGGCATCGTCGAGCCGACGCAGCCCGAAAGATCAGGCAGCCCCCAGTCTTTCGCGCCGTTCGACACCCTCGGCTACCAAGGCCGGAACTTCGTGGCCACCGGCCCGCACGCCGACGAGCTGACCGAACTCAACGGCCGGCCCGCAAAGGAACCCATCCGGATCTACGCCGGATTGGCGACCGGCGACACCGAAGATGCGCGGGTGAACGTGATCCTGTCCGAGTTGGCGCGCACCAAGGCGTTCGACCGCAAGCTGCTGGTGATCGTGCCGACGACCGGCACCGGCTGGGTCGATCCGGTCGCCGCGCGTGCGATCGAGTCGGTGTACAACGGCGACACCGCGATCGTGGCGCTGCAGTACTCGTATCTGCCCAGCTGGATTTCGTTCCTGGCCGACAGGCAGACGTCGATGGAAGCCGGCAAGCATCTGGTCGACGCCGTTCGGGCGCGGTGGGCCGCACAAGCGCCGGACCGCCGGCCGAAGCTGGCGCTGTACGGCGAAAGCCTCGGGTCAATGGCAGGCCAGGCCGCGTTCGGCTTCCTGCCCGACATCGAGCGGATGGGATTCTCGTCGGTGCTGTGGGTCGGGCCGCCGAACGCCAGCCCGCTCTGGCACGCGCTGACCGTGCGCCGCGACCCGGGCACGCCCGAGGTGCAGCCGCGCTACGACAACGGGCGGACGGTGCGGTTCTCGCAGGGCGACGACGTGGCCGCGATCGCCGCGCGACCCTGGCGGGGCACCCGCGTGCTGTTTCTGCAGCATGCGTCCGACCCGATCGTGTGGTGGTCCCCGGACCTGCTCTTCGAGCAGCCCGATTGGCTGCGCGAACCGCCGGGCCGCGACCGCACGGCGACGATGCGGTGGTACCCGATCGTCACGTTCTGGCAGGTGGGCTTCGACATGACCAACGCGTCGGCCATGCCTGCGGGCCACGGCCACAACTACGGCAACACCGTGCTGGACGGCTGGGTGGCGGTGGCGCCACCGGACGGCTGGACACCGGAGGACACCGAACGCGTCCGGCGTTCACTGGAGAAGGCGGAGGCCGCCGGCGGTCCCGAATTCTGATGTCGCGCACGGTGATTCGCAGACTGCAAGCACTCGGTCTGGCGACCGGCCTGGTGGCCTGGAGTTTGCTGCCGCGGCGGCACCCGGTGGTTCAGGCCGCACTGGCCGCGGCGCTGGTCAGCGT
>JBAPQQ010000738.1:0-5340 GCA_049280695.1 Mycobacterium sp. | reverse complement strand
CTGGATGTCATCCGCGCGTCCGTCACCACCAGGGGCTATCCGCCCAGCATCCGCGAAATCGGCGATGCTGTCGGCCTGACGTCCACTTCGTCGGTCGCGCATCAGCTGCGCACGCTGGAGCGGAAGGGTTACCTGCGCCGCGACCCGAACCGGCCGCGCGCGGTCGACGTGCGCGGGGCCGACGAGGCCGCGGGGCCTCCCGTCACCACCGACGTGGCCGGCTCAGACGCGCTGCCGGAGCCGACGTTCGTGCCGGTACTCGGACGCATCGCCGCCGGCGGGCCGATTCTCGCCGAGGAGGCCGTCGAAGACGTGTTCCCGCTCCCCCGCGAACTGGTCGGTGAAGGATCGCTGTTCTTGCTCAAGGTGGTCGGCGAGTCGATGGTCGACGCGGCGATCTGCGACGGCGACTGGGTGGTGGTGCGTCAGCAGAACACCGCAGACAACGGCGATATCGTCGCCGCGATGATCGACGGCGAGGCCACGGTGAAGACGTTCAAGCGCACCGACAATCAGGTCTGGCTGATGCCGCACAACCCTGCGTTCGACCCGATCCCCGGCAACGAGGCCGCCATCCTGGGCCGCGTCGTGACGGTCATTCGCAAGATCTGACCGACCACGCCCCGCGCGTAGGCTTGTCGTATGGGCGCTTTTCGGCGGCAGGCGGCGTCGGCGACAGCTGCCGCAGCGGTCTTGGCCGCGATCGTGCTGCCGGCAGTCGCCGCCCCGAGCGCTGTGAGCCACGTCGCCAAGTGTGGGGAAGGGATGGCGCCCAACCCTGCCGGCTACGGCTGCGTGCCGGAGCTGACCAGCAACAACAACTGGCCCGGTGGAGGTTTCGCCGGCGCCCCCAGCCAGGACATCGTCACCCGTTGCGGCGGCAACTACTGGATCTGCGTCTGGCCGTATCCGACGCCCTGAGTTGCGCCACTCAAACCGTTCGGCGAAGTTAGCCGTGCGCTGTCAGACGCCAAGCGAGCGGCCGATGATCTCCTTCATGATCTCCGTCGTGCCGCCGTAGATCGTCTGCACCCGCGAGTCCAGGTAGGCCCTCGCGATCGGATATTCGCGCATGTACCCATAGCCGCCGTGCAGCTGCAGGCACCGGTCGATCAAGTGCACCTGCTTCTCGGTGGAGTACCACTTGGCCATCGCGGCCTGCTCCGCGGTCAGCTTCTCGTCGAGATGCAGGCGGATGAACTCGTCGACCATCATCCGCACCACGGTAGCCTCGGTCGCCAGCTCGGCCAGCACGAAGCGGCTGTTCTGGAAGCTCCCGATCGGCTTGCCGAATGCCTTGCGCTCCTTGACATATCCCAGGGTCTCAGCCAGCGCCCCCTCCATCGCGGCGGCTGCCATGATCGCAATCGAGATCCGCTCCTGCGGCAGGTTCTGCATCAGGTAGACGAAGCCCTGGCCCTCCTCGCCGAGGAGGTTCGCAACAGGCACCTTCACGTCGGTGAAGGACAGCTCGGCGGTGTCCTGGGCGTCCAAGCCGATCTTGTCGAGATGGCGCCCACGCTCGAAGCCCTCCATCCCGCGTTCGACGACCAGCAGCGAGAAACCCCACGCACCCTTCTCCGGATCGGTCTGAGCGACGACGATCACCAAGTCGGAGTTGATGCCGTTGGTGATGAACGTCTTCGAGCCGTTGAGGACGTAGTGGTCGTCCTCTTTGACCGCGCGGGTCTTGATGCCCTGCAGATCGCTACCTGTGCCGGGCTCGGTCATCGCGATCGCGGTGATCAGCTCGCCGGTGCAGAACTTCGGCAGCCAGCGCTGTTTCTGCTCGTCGTTGGTCAGCCGCAGCAGGTACGGAGCGATGACGTCGTTGTGCAGGCCGAAGCCGATGCCGTTGTAGCGGCCCAGCGTGGTCTCTTCGGTGATGATCGTGTTGTAGCGGAAGTCGGGGTCGCCGCCGCCGCCGTACTCTTCCGGCACCGCCATCCCCAGGAAGCCCTGCTTGCCGGCCTCCAGCCAGACGCCGCGGTCGACGATCTTGTCCTTCTCCCACTGCTCGTGGTGCGGCGCGACGTGGCGGTCCAGAAACGTCCGGTAGGACTCCCGGAACAGGTCGTGCTCCGGCTCGAACAGCGTGCGCTCGTACTTCACGGCATCACCCATTTTGCGCTCCTCGCGTGCGCGCCGACATGCAGACCTCCGGTATCGGGAACTTGCCGACCAAGATATACCAACCGGATGGTTGGTTTGCCGACGGCCGCGGGCGGCCCGGAGTCGTCGGCCACGGCGCGCCTAGAGTCCTCGTCGTGGCGGAAACCATCCATGTGCAGGAGCTTGGCAGGGTCATCGAGTTCAGCTTCGACGACCTGATGCGCTACCACGGGCCAGCCGCTCCCGGTGGCGTGGCCAATGCGTTCAAGGTGCTGCAGCGCGCGTTCGCGGCGCTCTCCCCCGACGAGCCACCGCAGCGTCGGTCAGTAAGAATCCGCACCGCCTTCCGCGGTCCCGGCGCGCGTGACGGTGTCGAGGCAGTGACGCGGGCGGTCACCGACGGCCGCTACATCGTTGACCCCGCCCTTGCCCGCACGGACCTCGGCCGACTGCGGGAAAGCTTTGTGTTCGAGGTGAGCATCGGGGAGAAGTCGGTGACATTGCTGCTCAAAGACGGCTTCGTCACCGAGGAATTCATCCACCTCGCACAGAAGAACGACCGCACCGACACCGAGGAATCGCGCCTCGACGAGCTGAAAGCACAACTGGCGCAACGGGTGATGGCCGCCGATGCGGCCGATGTCTACGAGGTCAACTCTTAGGGCGGCGAACTCCCGAGGATCTAGAAGGCCGCGAAGTCCCGCAGCCGCGCCGCCAGCGCCACCGGAACACGCGCCTTGATGCGAGTGCCGTGCGCGTTGTGCTCGGCCTCCTGCACGCGCCCGTCGGCGTGTACACGGGCCACCAGATCGCCGCGGTCGTACGGGATCACGACGTCGATCGCGGCATCGGTGGGAACCGCCAGTTCGGCCATCCGCCGGCGCAGCTCGTCCAGGCCTTCACCGGTGTGCGCCGAGACGAACACCGCGCCGGGCAGGGCGCGGCGAAGCTTCGCCATCGCCAGATCAGTTGCAGCATCGATCTTGTTCACCACCAACAGTTCTGGGGCTGCTTGGCCGTCGTGCTCGGCCACGACCTCGCGAAGGACCGTCCGCACCGCGTCGACCTGCGCCAGTGGATTCGCGTCGGATCCGTCGACGACGTGCACCAGCAGGTCGGCGTCGACGACCTCCTCCAGCGTCGAACGGAACGCTTCGACGAGTTGCGTCGGCAGGTGCCGCACGAACCCGACGGTGTCGGTAACGACGAACGGGCGTCCATCGTCGAAATGCCCGCGGCGCGTAGTGGGTTCGAGGGTGGCGAACAACGCGTCCTGCACCAGCACGCCGGCGCCGGTGAGCGCGTTCAGCAGGCTCGACTTGCCCGCATTGGTGTAGCCGACGATCGCGATCGACGGCACGTCGCTGCGCAGCCTGCGGCCTCGCCGGGTGTCGCGAGCCTGCTTCATGCCCGTGATCTCACGGCGCAGCTTCGCCATGCGCTCCCGGATGCGACGCCGGTCCGTCTCGATCTTCGTCTCACCCGGACCGCGCAACCCCACACCGCCGCCGCTGCCACCGGCACGGCCACCAGCCTGCCGCGACATCGACTCGCCCCAGCCGCGCAGCCGCGGCAGCATGTACTCCATCTGCGCCAGCGACACCTGCGCCTTGCCTTCGCGGCTGGTGGCGTGCTGGGCGAAGATGTCCAAGATCAGCGCCGTGCGGTCGATCACCTTGACCTTCACGGCCTTCTCCAGCGCGGTCAACTGCGCCGGGCTCAATTCGCCGTCGCAGATCACCGTGTCGGCACCGGTGGCGATGACGATCTCGCGCAGTTCCTGGGCCTTGCCCGAGCCGATGTACGTCGACGGGTCGGGCTTGTCGCGACGCTGAATCAGACCTTCGAGCACTTCCGAGCCGGCGGTTTCGGCCAGTGCCGCCAACTCGGCGAGGCCGGCGTCGGCGTCGGCGGCGCTGCCGTCGGTCCACACGCCGACCAGAACGACGCGTTCGAGTCGCAGCTGCCGGTATTCGACCTCGGAGATGTCGGCGAGCTCGGTCGACAGTCCGGACACGCGGCGCAACGCGGACCGGTCTTCGAGCGCGAGCTCACCGCTGCTGGGAATCTCTGGATGTGTCATAGCCAATAAGTGATGGTGCACGCCGACCCTCGGGCATGCATCTGAATTAACGCCGCTGCGCCCGCCACCATTCCTCCGAGATCTCGCCGTGGGCCACCAGCACCGACGGTCCGCGCAGATAGCTGGTCGCGGCGGTGACGCTGACGTTTACCTCGCCACCCGGAATGCGCACTTTCAACGAGCCCGTCGACGCGCCCCGGTGCGCCAAGGCTGCGACCGCGGCGGCGACGGTTCCCGTTCCGCACGAACGTGTTTCACCGACACCTCGTTCGTGCACGCGCATCGACACCGCACCTCGCTTGGGCGCCGTCAGCACCTCGACGTTGACACCGTCGGGAAACTTCGAGCGGTCGAACGACACCGGCGCGGCGACGTCGAGCGCGGCCAGCGCATCCGGTGTCAGGCCCGGGTCGACGCACGCCAGGTGCGGATTGCCGACGTCGACGGCCAGCCCGCGAAACGCGCGGCCGCCCACCATCGCTTCGCCGGTACCGAGCTGGTTGGCCTTGCCCATCTCTACGGTGACGTCGGCGAACGTGTTGTCGGCGCGGTGCAGCTGCACCGGACGCGGTCCGGCCAGCGATGCGACCACGAACTTCTTGCGCAGTTCCAGCTCGCTGGCCCGCAGGAAGTGCGCAAACACCCGCACACCGTTGCCGCACATCTCGGCGACCGACCCGTCGGCATTGCGGTAGTCCATGTACCAGTCGCCGCCGTCGACTCCGTCGGGCAGGCGCTCGAGCACGCCCGCCTCCACGGCCAGGTGGGCGAGAGTCACCCGCAGCACCCCGTCGGCGCCGAGCCCGCGGCGGCGGTCGCACAGCGCGGCCACCACCTGCGGTGTCAGGGCCAGCTTCGCCTCGATGTCGGTCAACAGCACGAAGTCGTTCTGGGTGCCGTGCCCCTTGGCGAAGATCACCAGCTCAGAATACGTGCCGCCAGCGTCGCCGCGGGTTGGCTGCCGTCGAGCCGGCGGATGCGATGGTCCCGCCGGAACCAGGACCGTTGCCGGCGAACGTAGCGGCGGGTGGCGACGAACGTCGGCTCGCGGGCAGCGGCGCCGTCGCCGCCGCTGTCGAGGTCGGCGATCACCTGCGCGTAACCCAGCGCGCGCGACGCGGTCACGCCGTCGCGCAAAACCCTGC
>JBAPQQ010000737.1:0-5310 GCA_049280695.1 Mycobacterium sp. | reverse complement strand
CCCTTCCCACGGGCCCACGCTCACCACATGCCGCTGCCCGTCGTCGTCGACCACCACGTGCACGTCGGCGCGCGGCGGGAAACGAAGGTCGGCGATCCCGTCGAGCATCCCCGGCGGCAGCTGCCCGCAGTTCGGCGCGGCCACCAGCTCGTCGCTGTGATAGCGGTGATACCCCGCGCGACCGTTCATCCCGACCGTCATGCGCACCCGCGTCCGCCAGCCCGTCGGCTCCCCGCTGCCCACCCGCTCGGCGACCAACTCCCCCGGTGCGTATCCCGCGATCTTCTCCAACTGGTTGGCCACCACCTGGCCCTTGAGCTTGCGGACTGAGGCGGGCTCGGCGAATGCGAGGTCGCAGCACCCGGCGCCATCAGGTCCAGCGACCGGGCACAGCGACTCGATGCGGTCCGGCGACGATTCGAGGATCTCGACGGCCACCGCGTGCCAGTAGGCCTCCTTGTCCGCGGTGACCCGGGCACGCACCGTCTCCCCCGGTAATGCGTAGCGAACGAACACCACCCGGCCGTCGTGGCGCGCCACGCAGCTGCCGCCATTGGCCGGCGGCCCGACGGTGAGCGTGAGTTCGGTCAATCGAGGAACCCGCGGCGGACGTCACCGGGCGCGTTGTGCGACTGAAACCCCTTCTTCCGTTCCGACGAATTCAGAGGGTATGGAACGGAAGTCACCATCACTCTCGGTTCGAACAGCAGCCGGCCCTTCAGGCGCAGCGCACTCTGGTTGTGCAGCACATGCTCCCACCAGTGGCCGACAACGTATTCGGGGATAAACACGGTCACGACGGTTCGGGGCGAATCCCCGATCAAGCGGTGGACATAGTCGATCACCGGACGCGTGATGTCGCGATACGGCGAGTTGATCACCTTCAACGGCACCGTGATGTCGCTCTCCCCCCACTTGTGCTGCAGTTCACGGGTTTCTGCGTCGTCGATGTTGACTGTGACCGCTTCGAGAATGTCGGGCCGGGTGGCGCGTGCATTGTTGAGGGCATCCCGTGTCGGCAGGTTCAGACTCGACACGAGCACCACCGCGTGGATACGGCTTGGCAGAACTGTTTCCCCGCGTTCTGCCTCCGCCTTGTCTAGTTCCTTGGTGACCGAAGCATAATGTCGCCAAATCGTTTTCATCAGCCCGAAGAGAGCCGCCATCGCCAGAATCGCGATCCAGGCGCCGGCCACGAACTTTGTGATTACCACGATGACGAGCACCGTTCCGGTGCAGATGAACCCAACGGTGTTGATCACCCGCGAGCGTTGCATGTGCCGCCGCACCGCGGCGTCCTCTTCGGCGCGCAGCAGCAAGGTCCAGTGCTTGACCATGCCGATCTGGCTCAGCGTGAACGACACGAAGACGCCGACGATGTAGAGCTGGATCAGCGAGGTCACCTCGGCGCGGAAGGCGACGACGAACGCGATCGCCGCGAAGGCCAGGAACAGGATCCCGTTGGAGAAGGCCAGCCGGTCGCCGCGGGTGTGCAGTTGGCGCGGCAGGTAGCTGTCCTGCGCGAGAATCGCACCGAGCACCGGGAATCCGTTGAACGCGGTGTTGGCGGCCAGCACCAGGATCAGCGCGGTGACGCCGGCGATCAGGTACAGCCCCACCGGAAAACCGTGGAAAACCGATTCGGCGAGCTGCACGATCAGCGTCTTCTGGTGGTAGTCGTCCGGCGCGCCGATCAGCTGTTCGTGCGGCCGCTCGGCGATCTGCGCGCCGGTGGCCTTGGCCAGCATGATCATCCCCATGAACAGGCTCACGGCGATCAGGCCCAGCATCAGCAGCGTCGTTGCGGCGTTGCGCGACTTCGGTTTCCGGAACGCCGGCACGCCGTTGCTGATCGCCTCGACGCCGGTCAGTGCCGCACACCCGGATGAGAACGACCGCGCGACCAGGAACACCAAAGCCAGGCCCATGATGTTGCCGTGCTCGGCGTGCAACTCGAAGTCTGCAGACTCCGCGCGCAGCGGCGTTCCGAGAACGTACAGCTGAAAGAAGCCCCACGCCAGCATCAGATACATACCGATCATGAACGCGTACGTAGGGATTGCGAATGCGGTGCCCGACTCCCGTATTCCGCGCAGGTTCGCCGACGCCAACAGCAGAATCGCCACCACGGCGAACACGGTCTTGTGCTGCGCGACGAACGGCAGCGCCGAGCCGATGTTGCTCATCGCCGAGGACATCGAGACCGCGACCGTCAGCACATAGTCCACAAGCAGCGCACTGGCGACCGTCAGCCCGGCGGTCTTACCGAGGTTGGTGGTGACCACCTCGTAGTCGCCGCCGCCGGACGGGTAGGCGCGCACGTTCTGCCGGTAGCTGGCGATCACGACGAGCATCACCGCGGCCACCGCCAGCCCGATCCAGGGCGCCATCGAGTAGGAGGCCAGCCCGGCCACCGACAGCACCAAGAAGATTTCCTCGGGCGCGTAGGCCACCGACGACAGCGCGTCGGATGCGAACACCGGCAGCGCGATCCGCTTCGGCAGCAGTGTGTGCGCCAGCTTGTCGCTGCGGAACGGCTGTCCCAGAAACAGTCGCCGGACGGCGGTCGAGACTTTGGACACGAGGACCAACACTATTCGCACCGGGGAGGTGGATGTAGCGTTGTGCCCACAGTTTTCCCGTGCTCTGCCAGCGGTGCCCCGCCCGCCGAAAGGACCGAAGTTGCGCGTCGTGGTGATGGGATGCGGACGCGTCGGCGCATCCCTGGCCGACGCGCTGTCACGGATCGGCCACGACGTCGCGGTCATCGACCGCGACGGCACCGCGTTTCACCGGCTGTCTCCGGAGTTCACCGGGGAACGGGTGCTCGGCATGGGCTTCGACCGCGACGTGCTGCTGCGGTCCGGGATCGAAGAAGCCGGCGCGTTCGCGGCGGTGTCCTCCGGGGACAACTCGAACATCATCTCCGCGCGGGTGGCCCGGGAGACCTTCGGCGTGGAGCGGGTGGTGGCGCGCATCTACGACGCCAAGCGCGCGGCGGTGTACGAACGGCTCGGTATTCCCACGGTCGCGACGGTGCCATGGACCACCGACAGGCTGCTCAACGTACTCACTCGCGAGACCGAGACCACCAAGTGGCGCGACCCGTCGGGCAACGTCGGCCTGACCGAGGTCACGCTGCACGAGCACTGGGTCGGCCACCGCGTCACCGATCTGGAGACCGCCACCGGAGCGCGTGTCGCGTTTCTGATCCGGTTCGGCGGTGGCTTGCTGCCCGAGCCGAAGACCATGATCCAGGCCGGCGACCAGGTGTACATCGCGGCGATCGCGGGCCGGATCGCCGAGGCGATGGCGATTGCCGCACTGCCGCCCAGTGAGGATCTGAACGAATGAAAGTCGCCATCGCCGGAGCCGGTGCCGTCGGTCGCTCAATCGCCCGAGAGCTGATCGAGAACAACCACGAGATCATGCTGCTGGAGCGCAACCCCGAGCACGTCGATGTGGACGCGATCCCCGCCGCGCGCTGGCACCTGGGCGATGCCTGCGAGCTGTCGCTGCTCGAGTCGGTGCGCCTGCAGGAGTACGACGTCGTCGTCGCCGCCACCGGCGACGACAAAGCGAACGTCGTGGTGAGCCTACTCGCTAAGACCGAGTTCGCAGTGCCGCGCGTGGTGGCCCGGGTCAACGATCCCCGCAACGAGTGGCTGTTCGACGACGCCTGGGGTGTGGACGTCGCGGTGTCCACTCCGAGGATGCTGGCCTCGCTGGTCGAGGAGGCGGTCGCGGTCGGAGACCTGGTGCGGCTCATCGAATTTCGGCGGGGCGACGCGAACCTGGTCGAGATCACGCTGCCGGACAACACCCCGTGGGGCGGCAGGCCGGTGCGCAAGCTGGAGCTGCCCCGCGACGCCGTGCTGGTGACGATCCTGCGCGGAGCACGCGTGATCGTGCCAGAGGCCGACGAGCCGCTGGAGGGCGGCGACGAACTGCTGTTCGTGGCCACCGCCGAGGTCGAGGACGAGCTCCGCGATCTGCTACTGCCCGAAACGTGACCGTCGCCGGATGGCCACGTATTGCACGCCCTTCTCGGAAATCCGTGTCATAACTGGCCACTCGACGCGACGCCGTCGTCGCCCACGGCCGCCGCCCGGCGCTCGGCGTCGTGCACCGCGCGCTGCGCTATGCGGATCGGGAAGTACATCGACAGCGCGGCGAGCACGGTCAGCGGCCAGCCCATGGTGATGCGGGCCACCCCGAGCCAGCCGGTCTGGTCCAAGTCGTACAGGTAGCGCTGGACGAAGAACCGCGACAGGAACACCGCTACCCAGATCAGAGTCGCAACGTCGTAGGCCCACACCGCTTTTCGCACCCGGCGCCAGGTGGAGTCGTGCTCCTTGATGAACCCCCAGATGTAGCCGACGACGGGCCGACGCAGCAGCACCGAGCCCGCGAACACCGCGGCCCACAAGAGCGAACCCCAGATTCCGAGCAGGAAATAACCCTTGCTCTGCCCCACCGCATAGGCGACGACCGCGCAGACGCCCACGCCCACGAACCCTGATACCGCCGGCTGAACGGTCTCTCGCCGCCACAGTCGCCATGCCAAGATGAGCGCCGCTACCGCCAGCGCTGACACGATCGCCGCGGCCAGCCCGAACGCCGTGGACACCGGCACGAACACCACCACCGGCAACGACGAATAGATGAGTCCGCTGACGCCGCCCATCTGGTCGAGCAGCTCGCGCGGGACGCTGCGCTTATCAGTCACATGCCTCAGCGCTGGATCTCGTAATGCGGGTTGTAGATGGCCTTGTGGCCGTTCTCGAGCTGGCCGAGGCGCCCATGCACCCGAAGCGTGCGGCCGGGCTCGATACCCGCGATGCGCCGCTGGCCGAGCCAGACCAGGGTGACCACGTCGGTGCCGTCGAACAACTCCGCCTTGATGCCACCCGCGCATCCCTTCGCGTTGGCTTCGACGCTGCGCAGTGCGCCGACCATCGTGACTTCCTGGCCGCGTTGACAATCGATGGCCCGCTGAGCGCCGGTATTGGCGACCTCGTTGGTCAGCTCTTCGGCGTCACGTTGCTCAGGGTCTTCGGTCAGCCGACGCGTGAGCCGGCGCAAAATTCCATCGGCCCTTCCATCGGCCGTAGCCATGGCCAACTCCTGACACGTCGGTGTGTATGCAACCCTGCATTGGCAACGGTAGACCTGTCGGGGTCGTCGTGCCATGCGGCGGCGGGCGTTGCCCTGCGTGTCGTATCGCACAGAGAGCAGGATCGTGTCGTGGCTGTCGACTTGAGCGGAGTCTGCGCGGTGTTGCTGCCCGGTACCGGGTCCGATGACGAC
>JBAPQQ010000736.1:0-7134 GCA_049280695.1 Mycobacterium sp. | reverse complement strand
CCGCAACGGCGTGTTCAACTTCCCGCCCAACGGCACCCACAGCTGGGGTTACTGGGGCGGCCAGCTACAGGCCATGAAGCCCGATCTGCAACGGGTGCTCGGGGCAAATCCGAGCGGATAGCGGCCGGTTTGGCGTCACGCGGTTGCGGGCAGTCCAGTAGGGACCAACCGTGGAATTCACAGGAGATTGGACGGCCCGTGAGCAAACAAGACACCGGTCAGCAAGACGATGCTGATCAGCGGACCACCACCGACGACGGCGGCGTCGAGCGCTTCGAGTCCGGTCAGATCGCGGAGAAGCCCGAGCCCACCGACGAGCAGAAGGAAAAGGCCGCGGAAATGGGCAGGTCCTACGCGGAGCAGCGGCCAACCACAGTGCTTCCGGGTTCGGGCAGCACCGTGACCGGGAAGGCCGTCACCGAATGGGTCGACGACGACGGCAATCCGGTGCACGGCGAGATCTCCGAGGAGCGACAAGAGGCCGCGGAAAAAGACCGGGAGATGAACGAGCGGGCCAATAAGCCCGCCGACGACGACTCCTAGCAACTCGCCCGATGGCGGGGGATTCAGCGCGCATCTCGTACGATCGGTGGAGTTTTCTCTGACGGATGTGCCCAAGCAGCGCTGAACAGGATCGACATTGCCAGAAAAACCAACTGACGGTCAGACGCTGACGCCTCACTTCGAGGACGTCCAGCACCACTACGACCTGTCCGACGACTTCTACCGGTTGTTCCTCGACCCGACGCAGACCTACAGCTGCGCGTTTTTCGAGCGCGACGACATGACTCTCGAAGAGGCGCAGCTCGCCAAGATCGACCTCGCGCTCGGCAAGCTGGGCCTGCAGCCCGGTATGACGCTGCTCGACGTGGGCTGCGGCTGGGGCGCGACGCTGATGCGCGCGATCGAGAAGTACGACGTGAACGTCGTCGGGCTGACCCTGTCGAAGAACCAGCAGGCCCACGTGCAGAAGCTGTTCGACGCCTCCGCCAATCCCCGCTCCAAGCGGGTGCTCTTGCAGGGCTGGGAGCAGTTCGACGAACCCGTGGATCGCATCGTGTCAATCGGCGCGTTCGAGCACTTCGGCCGCGACCGCTACGACGCGTTCTTCAAGACTGCATATGAAGCGTTGCCGGAGGACGGGGTGATGCTGCTGCACACCATTGTCAAACCCGACGACGAGGAATTCGCCGCACGCAACCTGCCCGTCACGATGCGCCACCTGCGGTTCTTCAAGTTCATCATGGACGAGATCTTCCCCGGCGGGGATCTGCCGCAGCCGGTAACGGTCAACCGTCACGCCACCCAAGCCGGTTTCAACGTCGCCCGGGTTCAGCCGCTGCGGTTGCACTACGCGCGCACGCTGGACACCTGGGCTGCGAACCTAGAGGCCCGCGCCGGCGAAGCGACTGCCATCCAGTCTGAAGAGGTCTACGAGCGGTACCAGAAGTATCTGACGGGCTGCGCCGAGCTGTTCCGCGACGGCTATACCGACGTCTGCCAGTTCACCTGCGAGAAGGGCTAGTCCCAGCCGGACCGATGTCAGCTTCCCGGGATCGCCGGGATCGGGGGTGGCGACGGAATCGGCGGGGGTTCCGGGATCTCGGGTGGCACGACCGTCACCGTGGTGTCGCCCGCCGGAGGCTGCACGGTCAGCGTCGATTCACCGGGCGCAGCAGAACTCGTCATCACCGGTCCGGTGGTCTGCACGGGGCTGGACGTCGCCTGCGACGAACTGGTGGTGCTCGACGTGGTGCTGCTCGTCGTCGACTCTTTTTCCGAATTGCTTCCGCCACACGCGGCCAGCACAGGCATTAGCGCAGCGGTGCACGCGGCGGAGATGACCGCCTGTGCCCTCACTCGATAGGTCATGCCAGACCTCCCTTCGGGGGAAGGCATATCCCGTCAGCGCAAGCACTAAACTGACGAAGCCGTTCACGCTAGCTTCTGCGCACCGATCTTCTCGATCGAGTCGAAGCCGACCCGCCGTACCCCGGGAGCGATCTACCTGACGTTCGTCCTGCCCGATACCACCGACTACCTGGATCGGGTTGCGGCAGAGCTGGTTTCGCGCGGTTCGCGCCACGCGCCACAGCCGGTGAGCAATCTGCGGGCAGCACCACCGGGTCGACATCGTCGATCAACTCCGTTGACCGCAGCCGCGACTCGCCAGAATCAGAATGCGCTCATATCTCACGCAACAGGCGCAGAAAGTGGTTTCCTGGAAAGAGCACGCGACACGGGAGGTTGTCAGTGGCCGAGGTGAGCAGCAGGCTGCGCCGTGGCCCGTCGATTCGCCTTTCGCTGGCAACGGGATTCATCGGTACGGTCGTCATCGTCCTGCTCGGAATCGCCGGGCCCTACCTCAAGCAGGCGACCACACCTCATCCGCCGGCCGACCCGCCGGCCGACCCGCCGTCCATCGCCGCGCGCTCGGTGCCGGCACAGGTCGTTTCACTTCCGGCCCCCGTGGCTCCCGCCACATCGCTTCCCGCGGCCGACAACCGAGGTTTCGTCAACTCCTTCGCCCGGTGTGACGATCAGCAGATGCTGGTGGCGCTCGGCCGCACCGCGCTATCGGAGGTGGCCATCTGCGCGGGCGCAGACGGACAGTACGTCTACCGGGGTGTACGGCTCAGTCACGGAACCACATTGAGCGTGGGCGGTGTGACCGCCACCGCCGACGGATTCCAGGCCCGAAACGACGGCGTCGTCTACACCGTGGCGGCGAACGAACTCGTCGTCGTCTCCGGCGACGCCGTCCTCGCCCGCGAGCCGATGGTCGAGTACCGGACCCTGCGATGACGATGCCCGAGCGCCCCGCATGGGTGCCGACCCGGCTGTACCCCTTCGGCGACCGCTATGCCGAGATCGACGGCTCGACGGTGCATTACGTCGACGAAGGCGCCGGGCCGACGCTTCTGTTCCTGCACGGCAATCCGACATGGTCGTTCCTGTACCGCGAGATCATCATCGGCCTGCGAAGCCAATACCGCTGTATCGCGTTGGATTACCCCGGTTTCGGGCTGTCCGCCGCCGCGCCCGGATACGGCTTCACTCCCGCAGAGCACGCGGAGGTCGTCGGCCGGGTGGTCGAGCGACTCGACCTCACCGACGTGACGATGATGGTGCAGGACTGGGGCGGACCGATCGGTTTCGCCGTCGCCACCGGTGCGCCGCAACGGTTCAGCCGGTTCGTCGTAGGCAACACCTGGGCCTGGCCCAAGACCGATCTCGGCACCCAGGCCTTCTCCCGGACTCTCGGCAGTCCGGTCGGGCGGTACCTCATCGA
Organism: Mycobacterium sp.; assembly: GCA_049280695.1. Taxonomy (GTDB): domain Bacteria; phylum Actinomycetota; class Actinomycetes; order Mycobacteriales; family Mycobacteriaceae; genus Mycobacterium. The sequence goes on along the minus strand of JBAPQQ010000736.1, from coordinate 3,842 downwards.
TCAGCGCAACGTCTTCGTCGAGCGGATTCTGCCGGCCAACGTCCGCCGTCGCCGGTTGTCCGACGAAGAGATGAATGCCTATCGGGGACCTTTCCCCACGCCCGCGTCCCGGCGACCGGTCGCAGTGTTTCCCCGCGAGATTCTGCACAGCAGAGGGTTTCTGTCCGAAGTCGCTGCCGGCTTGCCGACGCTGGCTGACCGGCCCGCGCTGGTGTTGTGGCCCACCAAGGACTTCGCGTTCCGCGAACGCGAGCGTACGCGCTGGGAAGGCTTGTTCCCGGCGCATCGCACCGTGCTGCTCGACGGCGCCGGCCACTACATACAGGAAGATGCCGCAGCGGAGATCGTCGCGGCCATCAGAGATTTCGTGCCGCGTTAGCGGCCATCGCGCCGACGACGGGGCCGAGCGTCTGGGCGTAGGAGATCGTGATGTGGTTGTCGTCGCGGTATACGAGATTGTTGCCGACGATCACCGGGCAGCGTTGCGCGGTGCAGAACAGGGACGTCAGGTCGGCGTACTGCCCGCCGGCGGACGTGGTGGCCGCCGCCTCGGCGGCGATGCCGGCGTCGTTCACCGCCGCTGCCCGCGGCGGCGAGCAGGCTTGCGCGTCGTTCAGGTGGCCGGACACACAGTTCGGCACCGTGGTGCGCGGGTCGGGTATCGGGCCGAGCACCAAAACGTCTGCGCCCGTTGCCCGCAACCGGCCGACCAACCGGCTCAGGCCGTTCACCCAGGCCGGGTCGTACGACGCGAACCCGAAATCGGCGCCGTACCGGCGTGACATGCCGACCACGACGAGCCTTGGCCGCTCGGCGGCCAGCCGGTTGAGGACCTCGGTTCGCCATTGCTCGCATTCGGTGTACGGCCGGCCCAGATACGGGCTGGTGATGGGCAGTTCCATCAACGGGCACGTCACCTTGCCGAGTGTTTGCAACCGCCAATGCCGTTGCTGAGCAACAGGTTCAAGTGCGGGGCTCCACATCGCCGCATGCGAGTCGCCGACCAGGGCCACCGTGGTGGTCGATGCGGTGTCGCCTGAAGCGCACTCCGGCTGGCCGACTTCGCGCCAGGACCGCACACATCCGTTGAGGAAGACCGTCGGCTTGTCGCCCGGAGCGTCGGCCAGCGCGGGGGAGAGGTTCGACGGAACGGCCTGCAACCCGGCTGATGCTGCGACGGCGGCCTGGACCTGCGCGGTCATCTGGGCCACCGCGCCGGCCTCCGGCGTCATGGGCGAAGAGCCGGTGACGGTCACCGCCGCGGCCGCCTCGCCGTGCCCGACGGGCGGCGCGCGAAAGACCAACAGCGACAGCGCCGTACACACTGCGACCGCGGTGACGGCGCTGCCCAGCACCAGACTGCGCACCGCCGAGCGACGCAGTGGCCGCGCGAAGCGGACCGGGCTTTCGATCAGCCCGAGGGTCAGTACCGCGAACACGAACGACACCACTGCCGCGGTGAGGCGGCCTGCGAGACCGAGCGGATGCCCCAAAAGAGGCGCCGCGAGCAGCAGCACCGGCCAGTGCCACAGATACCACGAGTAGGACACGCGCCCGATCGTGCGCATCGCCGGCACCGAGAGAGCGCGGCCGGCTCCCCGGTCGGCAACGGCGCAGCCGGCGCCCACCACCAGCGCGGTGCCGAACACCGGCAGCAGCGCAGCGGTCCCGGGATAGGGCGTCGTCTCGTCCAACTCGATGCTGGTGGCCACGATCATCAGCAGCCCACCCCATCCCGCAATCGCCGCCGTGCGATCGGACAGCCGGCGCCATCGGTTCGCGGTCAGCGCCACCAGCCCGCCGATCGCCAGTTCCCAGGCCCGTGTCGGCAGCGAGAAGTACGCCCACGAGGGCAGCGAGTGCGTCCACGCCAAACAGGTCAGGAAGGAGGACGCGGCGACGAAGGCGAGTACGCCTACGTATGGCACGACGTCAACGCGAAAACGACGAGGAGCACGACGCACCAGGAACGCGGTGCCGATGATCAGCGCGGGCCACAGCAGATAGAACTGCTCCTCAACACCCAGCGACCAGTAGTGCAGCAACGGGGATGGCGGCGCCCCGGCACCCAGGTAGTCGGTGCCGTGGATCGCGAACGGGTAGTTGCCGACATACAGCGCACAGGCGATCGCGTCGCCGAACACGTTGCGGGCCTGCAGCGGCGGCAGCAGCATGAATGACGCGACCGCCGTGGCAACGATCACCGTTGCCGACGCGGGCAGCAGGCGCCGGGCCCGCGAGCCGTAGAACCGCAGCAGCCGGATGCCTCCGCGCGTGCTCACGTCGCGCCACAACAGCCCGGTGATGAGGAATCCCGAGATGACGAAGAAGACGTCGACACCGACGAAACCACCCGTGACGCCCGGGAATCCGGCGTGGTAGAGCACCACCGCCAGCACCGCGACGGCCCGCAGCCCTTCGATGTCCGCCCGGAACTCGCGACGACGAACCGCGCGGGCCGACGTGCCGCGTCGGGGTGAAGCGGGGGGCGCAACGGTGTTCACTCGAGGAGCGATCTTGCCACGCGTCCAGGCGAAGTCCGGGGACGTAGGACGGGCACGTCGCCTACGAAGCCAGCCACCTCAGTTCGTCGGGCAGATGAGAGCGCCAGAACTCCTCGTCGTGGCCGCCGGGCGAGAAGCCTCCGGCGACGGGCCTGCGCAGGTGTGCGACGAATTGCTGGCTGGCGGCATAGAACCGGTCGCTGGTGCCGCAGTCCACCCGGAGCGGAATGGACGCCAGCGCGGGCAGGCCGAACACCGTGTTCTGCTGCCAGTCGTGGTAGTTGTCGAAGGCGCCATCGTCGGTGGGCAGGTATCCCGTCCAGAGCGCCGGGCTGACCGCACAGATTGCGGCGGTTCGCGCGGGGCCCAGCCGGGCGCCCAGCAGCAGCGCCCCGTAGCCGCCCATCGACCAGCCGAGGAAACCAACTCGTGAGGTGTCGAGGCCTTGAGCGGGGAGCATCGGCAACAACTCGGTGAGCACCATCGCTCCGGAATCCGACCCCGTTGCGCGCCGGTGCCAGTACGTGTCGCCGCCGTCCACGCTGACCACTGCGAACGGCGGCACGCCCGCGCCGGCCAAATCGCCCAGCGCAGCAGGCACCCCGAGCTCCATCACGCTGTCCGCGCTGCCACCATGGCCGTGCAGCGCGATGACGGCGCGCAGCGGCTGAGTCTGTCCGGGCGGGCGGGCGATCGCCCACTTCGTCTCGACGCCCCCACGAGCGGCGGAGATGAACGAGCCGGTGACCAACGTCGGCGCCGCAGCCGCGGCCGGTGGCGGCTCGGCGTGAGACACGTTCGGTCGCAACAGGTTTGCCAGCGCGCATGCGCCCGCCGCCAGGCCACCGGCCCGCAGCACCGACCGGCGTGTCACGTGCACCACACTGCAAATCATGGCAGCGGCGGCGAACCTTGACCGAAACGCGTTTGCATCAAAGCGATCACGAAACGGGGTCGCCCGCGGTCTCGTCTCTCAGGGAGCCGGGTCCACCATCTGCACCAGGCCGGCCGTCACCCCGGCGATGAACAGTCGGCCGGTGGCATCGTCGACTGCAAGGGTGTAGGGATTCTGAACGGTTTCCACCCGCTGCACCTCACGAGGGTCGGGCAGACTCATGTCGTAGCCGATCACCTCGTTGGCACCCGACGACGCGACCCACAGCCGGTCACGCGTCGGGTCATAGGCGATCCCATACGGTCCGCCATCTTGCGCAGTGCTGCCGATTTCCCGCGGTGACGGCCGGGATGAGAAGACGCGGATCGTGTCACCGCGGGTGTCGGTGCCGATCAGCCGGCCGTGCCGGTCGCTGACGAGGTGCGTCGGACCGGCACCCGCCG
>JBAPQQ010000735.1:0-19096 GCA_049280695.1 Mycobacterium sp. | reverse complement strand
ACACCGGCCGCACCGAGGCCGGTGATGCGTCCCACTACCTCGAGATCCTCACCGTCATAGGCGACTTCGATGACGACATTCGGACCGGCGGCCGCGGCCATGTCATCGTCCGGACCCACGTCCAGCGTCTCGATATGCTGACGCGCCGCGGAAAGGTGGCGTGCGGCTGCCAGCTTGACCATCACGGTGCGTGAGGCGGGCACGATGTCGGTGACGCCGTTGAGATCGGCCTCCCGAAGCGCGGCCGTCCAGGCGAGCACCTCGGCGGTGCTGCCGCACTCCAGCAACAAGGCGTGATCGCCGTAGTCGAGAACGCTCAAATCCGTTGCCACACTCATCTAGCCACGGTATCGCCGGATTCGGCGGACGGCACCAATGCTGTGTGCACTGCCAGAGCTGCCTTAGCGCCGTCTCAAGTTGCCAGTCTCAAGCAGCCGGCCGGTACGTCGGCTCGCGATGCTTGATGAACGCGATCACGCGGTAGGTGACCGGCAGCACGAGGACCTCGGCCAGAGTCTTGTAGATCCAGCCGAGCACCACGTAGGTGACGAAGTCGCGAGCCGTGGTGATGCCGATGGCGCCCGCGGCGATGCTGCAGAACACCAGGGTGTCCGCGAACTCGCCGACGATGGTGGACCCGATGAGCCGCGCCCATAGGTGCCTTTCCTTCGTGCGGGCCTTGATCCGGACGACCACCCACGCGTTGAGGGTCTGCCCGCAGATGAACCCGGCCAGCCCGGCGACGATCAGCTGGGTGGATGCGCCGACGACGGTCCGCAGCGCCTCCTGGTTGCCGTAGAAGTCGGCGGTCGGCAGGAAGATCGTGATCCAAAACGCCGCGGCCGCAATGGCTTGCATCGCGAAACCGACATAGATGGCGCGGCGGGTCGCACGGAAACCGTAAACCTCGGACAGCACGTCGCCGATCACGTACGTCAGGGGGAACATGATGAACCCGCCGTCGGTGATGATCGACCAGTTGCCGACGACGGGCCCGAAAGCGACGCCCTTGGTAGCGGTGATGTTCGAGATCAGCACGAGGCCTGTGAAGGCGCCGACGAGCACCGGGTAGAAGGCCGATCCAACGGATGCGTAGCCGGTTGCGGGCTCGTCCTGGGTGCGGGTGTCGGCAGTCATCCGCTTATCCAACACCGGTTGCTCAGAGTTGCCGCGTTCTGGGTTTCCGGTGGACTCAGCCGATGGCTTTGGCGAGCATGGGCGGCAGCTGGGCGGCGACCACCGGCAGGCTCAGCGGCGACGAGAACGCGATCGCCCCGGCCAGATCCTTGCCTGTGAACACGTTGCGCTTGTTCAGCTTGCCGAAGGTGGGATCGGCTTGCAGCCGGGCCTGCTCGTCGTCGCTCTCGGTCTTCCAAATCACCACGTCGGCGGTGCCGAAAGCGTCGACGGCCTTGTCGCGCGGGACCATCGCACGGCTGTCGTCGACGCTGAACTGTTTGATTTCGTCGGGAACAACGAACCCCATCTGCGTCAGGAACTCCGTGCGCCAGCCTGGTGCCGTCACGACGAACTCGTCTCGGTAGAGACTGCCCTGCGCGACCAGGACCTTCTTGTCTTCGAATTGCGCATTGGCGCTGCCGGCCTCGCTGAATTTTTTGTCGACGTCGCCGATCAACGCCCTCATCTGGTCGCCCTGGAACACCGCCTGGCCGATCGCAGTGGCCTGCACCTTCCACGGCTCGAAGAACGGATCGTTGCCGGACTGAGGGATCGTCGGTGCGATGCTCGACAGCCGGTTATAGCTGTCCTGGTCTACGCCGGCGTTCGTCGCCACGATCAGGTCGGGCTTGAGCGCGGCGATCTTGTCGAACTCGAGGCCGTTGTCGAGCGACAGCACTGCCGGCTGCGCCGAACCGAGCTTCGGTCGCGCCCACGGCCAGACCCCGAACGGCTGGTCGCCCCACCAGTTCGTCACCGCGACGGGCACTACTCCGACAGCCAGCAGGTCGTCCTGCTCGGTGAAGCCTGCACTGACGACCCGCTTGGGCGGGGCAGCGATGGTGGTTTCGCCGAACTGGTGCTTGACGGTCACCGAGGACGGTGTGCTGTTGTCGGTTTTGTCCGACGAGCACGCCGAGATTGCCAGGAGCCCCGCCGCACCGGCCATCCCGAGAAAGCCGCGCCTGCTCAGCAATTGCATCCCGGTGAGCGTAACTGCGTCGGGTCAGCGGCATCCGTCTCTCGGGGAAATCCAGCGGCACGGATCGCCACAGGCAGTGCGCGCCCGCGTCCCGTCATGGTGACCTGCGTACGGCCACTGCTCCGGAACAATACCCCCGGGGGTAACGTTGCCTATATCGGAGAGGGAAGCACGAATGCGTACAACATGGACCAGCATGAGACTGACCCGGATGACGCCGCTGGTGGCCGGGGTCGTTGCCGTTGCCGTCGCCGTCGCAACGCCCGCCTCCGCTTCGGTCGGGTCGTGCGTCAACTCGGGAGCGTCCACCGAGTGCGTGTCACCGGGCAACGCGGAGATCTACACGTCGCCTGAGGCTCTGCCGGGCGCCGGCCATTCCGGATACGGCCCATTCATGGGTTACCACCACGGACGTAGCTGAGGACGGCGTGGCCGCCGACACGTCGCCTCACGACGCTTGCCGAGAAGTCCCCGACGACGATCCACGTGACTTCGGTTGTCGGGATGCACCCGAACGCACGATCCCCGCCACGCCGGAGGCGCGGAGCCGGATTCAGGATCCCGAATTCCACTTCTGTGCCTTGAGACGGTTAAGCGTCTTGCGGCGCTCGTCCCACCACGCTTACCGACACGATCCTCAGACCAGATTCGGCGCCGGCTCAGCTGATTGCCAGTCGAGGAGAGCCCAATTGAGGTTGACCGAAGCGGTGTCGAGTGTGGAATGACAGGAGGCAAGCGTGTCTCGACTTCGAGACAGAGCCTGCGTGAGAGCCGTCGAGAAGAAGCGGCGAGAGATCGCTCGCCCGGACCCAACTCATGCCAATCACCACCTGCTGGCCCACGCGATCGCGACTGCGGTCCTGCTGGCATTGGTTGCAGCGCTTAGCATCTCGCTTCTGGTCGGCGCACCCCAACCGAGGCGTATGCGCGAAACGCGGGTTTCAAGTGTGCAATTTGAGTCATTCGCCCAGAGCAGCAGGCACCGTGCACGTCACCGCGGCCGAGCTACGCGGGCGCCGAGAGTAGCGACCCCGACCGTGGCCGGGGTTGTCTACTGCACGGCAGAATGGTCCGCGGCGTCGGCGAACTCGCAGAACGCGGTGTAAGCCCGTGCGCCGTAGACCGTGGCCGGGCCGCCGTGCATGAGGATGCTCACGCCGATCATTTCGGCAGCCTCCTGCTTGGTGGCACCCGCCCGCACTGCGCCGCGGGCATGCGACGCGATGCAGCCGTCGCAACCCAGCAGGACACCGAGCGTCATCGCCGTAAGTTCCTTCACCTTGCTCTCTAGCGCGCCGGACGCGAGCGCAGCCCGGCTCAGGTCGCGAAATCCTGCGTAGACCTCGGGAATCATCTGCCGCAACGCGCGGTGCTCCGGGGTGAGTGCGTCGAGGACCTCGGTGTGGTGCGCATGATCTGTCATGGCGTATTTGTACCCGAGGGGGTGTTAAGGGCCGATTGGGGATGCTGCGTCAGACGGTCGACTCCGCCCGGTACCGTTTCACCAGGTGTCCGTACCCGCACGCCTCGGCGAAGGCCAGCTCGCCGTCACGGTCGGGTTCCTCGAGTTGGTGCATCCACTGCCGCAGAACCGCGGCTCCCGAGTGCTTGGAGCAAGCGTCCGTTTCGGGATCTGCCGACATCAGCGCGAGTCGGCGCACGTAGCGATCGGCGAGCGCGAGCCGGTGAACCTCGGTCACCATGTCGACCGCTTCGCCGGCCCACAGCCGGACCACCCGCCGGTACGCGGTGAGGTGGTCGACCGGCAATCCCGCGGCGCGCAAGTTTTCGCGCGAATTGGCAAGGGCGGCAACCAGATTGGTACGGCGAGACTTCAGCGTCTCACGCGCCCGGCGCAGGTCGGCCTCGAATTGGACGGCCGGCAACCGTCCGGGCAGGTCGATGGCCGCTGGCGGATACACCGCAGGGCTGACGTCGACTTTGGCCCAATCCCCGAAGCTCTCGGCCCAAACCGCAAATTCGCCGACGGCCACGTTCAGCTCGGCGCGATGACGGTCAAGATGTGCGGCGAAGCCGTGCCGGTCTTGTCCGGCCATCAAGCGCGCCGCCTGCACGACCGCACCGCTGAGGGCGCCGTGGGCGGCGACGATCGCCAGCAATTCGTCACGTCCCTGACTGTGTCGCCGACTCACATCTCGATCGTGCCACGGCCGCGCAGTCGATGCGGGCCATGAGCCTTCAGTCGCGCTCTACTGCTGAGCCGGTAGCTGGTCGACCGGCGGAGGGATCGGCTGACATCCGTGAACCTCAGGTGGTGTCGCTCGTCGCGCGCACTACGTTGTCCGTCGCCGACTCACGGGTGGACATCCTCGTCGACGACGTCGGTCACCTCCGCCCGGCTGCAACGACATTCGTCCGCCGCCGGATGCGCCCGTTATCTACCGCTTCCGTGTCCCATGATGATGCGGAATGTCCGTTTCAGCCGCTGGCTCATCCGCTCGGGCTCCCGCGTGTCGATATCGGGGTCGAAACGTCCTCGCCTATCCAGCGCGGCGACATAGGTTCCGGCCACCACCGCCGACCAGAGCTTCAACTCGTTCCCCACCTGCTCGTCGTCGGGCCGAACTCCCAGGTATTCCGCCAGGGCCTCGGAGAGCACCCTGAGTCGAAGCTCAGTCACCGTTGTCTGCAGATCCGGTGACGCCATGACCACCGCGCCCATCAACTGCAGGCGCTCCCGGGTGATCGGACCCGCCCCGCCGACGATGCTTTCAAGCACCTGGGAATGCGCTGCCAACAACGCATCGTCCGGCCGGCTGTCCCGGCTCGATATCGCCCAGCGCCCCGACAACCGCGGCAAGCATATCGTTGACGACAGCCAAGACGATTGCGTCCGCGGTTCCGAAACGGCCGGCGACACTCTGCGGCGATACGCCGGCGGCCGCGGCGATCTGCGTCACGGACGTGACATCGAACCCTTGCTGGGCCATGAGCCGCAGCGCAATATCGACGAGTTCTTCATCCCGGTCGTCGTCCACCCCCGACTACGCCGCTGACCGTTCCAGGATGTGCACGCCGCACGCCGAGCCCAGCCCGATGACGTGGGCCAGGCCGACGGTGGCATTCTCGATCTGGCGGTCGCCGGCTTCGCCGCGCAGGTGGTGGCAGATCTCCCAGATGTTGGCAATGCCGGTGGCAGCGATCGGGTGACCTTTGGACTGCAGGCCCCCGGAGACGTTCACCGGAGTGGAGCCGTCGCGCCACGTCGCGCCGGAGGCGAAGAACTCTGCGGCACCGCCCTCTTCGCACAGCATCAGGTTGTCGTAGTGCACCAACTCGGCGGTGGCGAAGCAGTCGTGCAACTCGACCAGGTCGAGTTCGCCCGGGCCCACGCCCGCTTTCTCGTACGCGGTGGCAGCGGCGTTGCGGGTGAGCGTGTTGACGTTCGGCAACACCTGGCAGCCTTCCTCGTACGGGTCGGTGGTCAGCACCGACGCCGACACCTTGACCGCCCGCCGGCGCTGCTCGAGTGACAGCGACCGCAGTGTTTCGCCGCTGCACACGACCGCTGCCGCCGCGCCGTCGCAGTTGGCCGAACACATCGGACGGGTGTTCGGGTAGGCGATCATCACGTCGTTCATGATCTCGTCCAGCGTGAACCGCTTCTGGTATGCCGCAAGCGGATTGAGCGTCGAATGCGCGTGGTTCTTCTCGCTGATCTTCGCGAAGAGCTCGAAGCTCGCACCGCCGTACTTGTGGTCGTACTCCATGCCGATCTGGGCGAACACGCCCGGCATCGCCTCGGTACCGATCCGCCCGTCCACCGGCGTCACCGCGCCGTATCGACCCGACGGCGTCCAGGTCTGGGCGTCACCTCGCTTCTTGCCGCCCGCACCGAGAAGCCCCGCGCCCGCCAGCTTTTCGACACCCACCGCCAGGCCGTAGTCGACTTCGCCGGCCTTGACGGCCATGATCGCCGTCCGCAACGCGGTGGCGCCGGTGGCGCATGCGTTCGCGACGTTGTACACCGGTATGCCGGTCTGGCCGATCTGCTTCTGCAACTGCTGGCCCACGCTGGCGTTTGCGTTCATCAGGTTGCCCGCCGCGATCATCCCGATGTCGGCCATGGTGACGCCACCGTCGGCGAGGGCGCCCGTGGCGGCCTCGGCGGCCAGGTCGACGGCGTCGAGGTCGAGGTGCTTCCCGAACTTCGTCATCTTGATCCCGAGGATCCAGACCTCGTCACTGGCGCTCATCGTCTGCTCTCCTTCGATCACTCTGCGGGCTCGAACGCGAACCCGACGGCCTCGGTGCCGTCGGAGTCCTCTCCGAGTGAATACGTCGTGAGGCGGACCTTCATTCCGGTGCGGACGTGTTCGGGATCCGGCTCGACGTTCGTCAGGTTGGCGCGCACCTGGGTGCCGTCACAGTCGACGACGCACGCCGCGAACGGGGTCGGGATGCCGGGTGCGGCGAACGTGACGATGGTGAACGCCCGCACGGTGCCCTCGGTGGCGATTCCGACGGTGGTGAACTCCGTGGCGGAGCACTTGGCGCAAGCGTTGCGCCGGTCGAAGAACCGGGCACCGCAGTGCGTGCACTGGTGAGCGACGAGATGTGGCTCGCCGTCGTCGAGCACCAGGTAGTCGACCATCGGTATCTGCCCGGCCATGCGCACCTCCGTCGTCCTCCCCTCGACCGTAGCGCCTATCCGCGCGTCCACTGCGGGCCGGTGTATCCGTGCTCGATCATCGGTCTTCGCGCAAGCGGCTCATCTATTGGTCTTCGCGCAAGCGGCGGCTCATCCACGGGCTGTAGTCGGCGAGCAACTCCTCCTGCGGTGGCCGTTGTCGTTCCGGCACATGCTGCAGGTTGATCCGCACCCGGTACCAGATCGAACTCGGCCCACGCATTCCGTCCACGAGCACGTCGGCCGGCTGCAGCAGTTCGGCCGCGTCGGGATGACGTGAGCGCCAGGTGTCCAGCGCGGCCAGCGCCTCGTCCTTGGTCTTCGTCCGCGCGACCTCGATCAGCGGCTTCGTCGACTGTCGGCGGCCCGATCTGGATGTCGCCGGCCCTGCGGCTCCGGTCCCCTTCGGGGGCTTCTCCGCCGGCTCCAACCGCTCGGCAAGCGCCAGCAGCGCCTCCAACGACCCGGCCGCGCCGTCCATCTCCGTCCACGGGTCGCCGATCTCGACGAATCGTGGCGGCACCGTGTCGACCGTGAATTGCTCTGGGCGACAACGTAAAACCTCGTCCCAGTACAGCGGTGTCGACACTCTCGCGTCGGACGTGGCGCGCACCGAATATGCCGACGCCGTCGTGCGGTCCTTGGCGTTCTGGTTGAAGTCGACGAACACGCCCTCGCGCTCTTCCTTCCACCACCGGCTGGTTGCCAGGTCCGGCGCGCGCCGCTCCACCTCGCGGGCGACGGTCTCGGCCGCCAGCCGCACGTGCCGATACGGCCACTGCGGCACGATGCGCGCATAGATGTGAAAGCCTCGCGACCCCGACGTCTTCGGCCATCCCGTCAGTCCGTGGTCGGCCAACACGTCACGCACCACGAGCGCCACCTCGACGATCTGGTCCCACGCGACGCCGGGCACCGGGTCGAGGTCGATGCGCAGCTCGTCGGGGTGATCGAGGTCGCCGGAGCGCACCGGATGCGGGTTCAGGTCGACGCAGCCCAGGTTCACCGCCCACGCCAGTCCCGCTGCGTCGTGGATCACCGCTTCGTTGGCCGACGTCCCGGACGCATACTTCAGCTCGGCGATGCCGATCCACTCGGGGCGGTTCGCGGGGGCGCGCTTCTGGAAGATCGCCTCTTGCGTCAGCCCTTTGACGAACCGCTTGAGGATCATCGGGCGGTCGGCGGCGCCGCGCAACGCGCCGTCGGCGACGGACAGGTAGTAGCGGATCAGGTCCAGCTTGGTGCGGGCCGGGTGACCGTCGGCGGGCGGAAAGACGACCTTGTCGGGATTGGTGACCCGGACCTGCCGCCCGGCCACCTCCAACGTCGTCGGCCCGGCCATATTCCCATCGTAGGATCGGCGCCGCGGTGAGATCCGAGTCACATATGGTATTGCCCATGCCCTCGCTGAACCCCGCCGAGTTCGTCACCCGGGCCGCCGCCAAAGCCACGCAGTACGCCGACCGCGGCGCGGCCGAATTGCACTACGTCCGAAAACTGTTCGAGTCCGGTGCGCTCAAACTGGAATCGCCGCGGATGGTCGCCGCGATGGCAGCCGAAATCGCGCGATGGGGCGAAATGGGGATGATCCCGTCGGTCAACGCCCGCCGCACACCCCACCGCGTGGCCGTCATCGACGACGAAGGTACGTTCACGTTCCGCGAGCTCGACGGCGCCGTCAACGCGGCCGCGAACCGGATGGTGGACATGGGCGTGAAGGGGGGCGACGGCGTCGCAATCCTGGCCCGCAACCACCGCTGGTTCCTCATCGCGAACTACGCGTGCGCGCGGGTGGGTGCCCGCACGATTCTGCTCAACACCGAGTTCTCCGGCCGGCAGATCGCCGAGGTCGCCGAGCGCGAAGGGGCGCGACTGCTGATCTACGACGACGAGTACGCCGGCGCGGTCCAAGAGGCGGACTTCGACCTCGGCAAACTGCGCGCGCTCGGGTACACCCCCGACGCCGAGGACTCGGGCTGCACCGACGAGACCTTGGCCGACGTGGTTGCAAACGGCAACATCGAGCCCGCTCCGAAGCCGTCGAAGCACTCGACACTGGTGATCCTGACCAGCGGCACCACGGGCACGCCGAAGGGCGCCAGCCGAAGCACTCCGCCGACGCTGGCTCCGTTGGGGGGCCCGCTGTCCCATGTGCCGTTCAAGTCCGGTGAGGTGACGTCGCTGCCGTCGCCGATGTTCCACGCGCTGGGCTACCTGCACGCGACCATCGGGATGGTGTTGGGTTCCACGCTGGTCCTGCGGCGCAAGTTCCGGCCGCTCACCGTCGTCGAGGACATCGAAAAGTACCGTGCCACAGCACTCGTCGTGGTTCCGGTGATGCTGTCGCGCATTCTGGACGCATTGGACAAGGCCGACCGCAGCTACGACCTGTCGTCTCTGCGCATCGTGTTCGTCTCCGGTTCACAGCTGGGTGCGGAGCTGGCCACGAGGGCGACCAAACGGCTCGGCCCGGTGATGTACAACATGTACGGCTCGACCGAGGTCGCGTTCGCCACGATCGCCCGGCCGCAGGACATCGACATCAACCCGTCGACGGTCGGGCCCGTCGTCAAGGGCGCGAAGGTGAGAATCCTCGACGAGCACGGCAAGGATGTTCCGCAGGGCGAAGTCGGCCGCATCTTCGTCGGCAACGCCATGCCGTTCGAGGGGTACACCGGCGGCGGCGGCAAGCAGATCATCGACGGACTGCTGTCCTCCGGCGACATGGGCTACTTCGACCACAACGGGCTGCTGTACGTCACCGGGCGCGACGACGAGATGATCGTCTCCGGGGGCGAGAACGTGTTCCCCGCCGAGGTCGAGGACCTGCTCAGCGGCCACCCGGAGGTGGTCGAGGCCACCGCGCTCGGCGTCGACGACGACGAGTGGGGCGCCCGCCTGCGCGCTTTCGTTGTGCGGCAAGAGGGTTCGAGCATCGACGAGGACGCGATCAAGCTGTACGTGCGCGAGCACCTGGCCCGCTACAAGGTGCCGCGCGAGGTGATCTTCGTCGACGAGCTGCCGCGCAACCCGACGGGCAAGATCCTCAAGCGCGAATTGCGCAATATCGACTAACGTCCCCGCCGAGATTGCAACCATGGTTGTGATTGCGTGTGTTTCACAGCCTACGGGTCGCGGGGCAGGCCCAGCAGCCGCTCGGCGATGATGTTCAGCTGCACCTCCGACGTACCGCCGTAGATCGTCGTCGCCCGGCTCGCCAGCAACTGTTCGGCCCACCTGCCCTGCTCCGAGCCGGGATCGCCGATCGCGCCGTCGACACCGAACGACGACACCCCGAACTCGGCGTAGCCCTGAGCCGTGCGCATCGACAGCAGCTTGGACACCGCCGCCGACGGCATCGCGTCGAAGCCGGCCAGCGTCAGCAGCGTGGAGCGCAGGTTCAGCAGCTTGGCCGCATGCCCCTCGGCGATCAGCCGGCCCGCGCGGTTCTGCGCGAGCTGGTCGAAGTGGCCGTCGCGCAGGAACTCGACCAAGCCGTCCAGGTTGGCCAGGAACGGCGCCTCGCTGTTGCCGATCGAAACCCGTTCGGCGGTAAGCGTGTTACGGCTGACCTCCCAGCCACGGTTGACCTCGCCGAGCACCAAGTCGTCCGGCACGAATACGTCGTCGATGAACACGGTGTTGAACATTGCGTTGCCGGTGAGCTCGCGCAGCGGCCGCACCTCCACACCGTCGCTGTTCATGTCGAGCAGGAAGTAGGTGATGCCATTGTGTTTCGGAGCGCTGGGGTCCGTTCTGGCCAGCAGCGCGCCCCACTGCGACACCTGGGCGGCTGTGGTCCAGATCTTCTGGCCGGTGATCCGCCACCCGCCGTCGACCTTGGTGGCCTTGGTGGTCAGGCTGGCCAGGTCCGAGCCCGCGCCCGGCTCGGAAAACAGCTGGCACCAGATCATCTCGCCGCGGAACGTCGGCGGCAGGAAGCGTTGCTGCTGCTCTTCGGTGCCGAAAGCGACGATCGACGGCACCAGCCATGCCGCGATGCCCAGCTGCGGGCGCCTGACCCGCCCGGTGCTGAACTCCTGCTGGATGATGATCTGCTCGACGGGTCCGGCCGAGCGGCCCCACGGCGTCGGCAGGTGCGGCGCCACCCAGCCGCCCTCGGCGATCGCGGTTGTCCGCTCCCCGCGCGGGATCGCTTTCAGCGCACCCACTTCTGCACGGATCTCGTCGCGCAGCTTCTCCGTCTCGGGATCGAGGTCGATGTCGAGCTTGCGCATTCCCGACGTCGTCGCGGTGTCGACGACGTGCTGCGGGTAGTCCGAGGCGCGGCCGAACGCGGCGACGATGCCCAGCGCCCGGCGGTAGTACACGTTGGTGTCGTGCTCCCAGGTGAAGCCGATGCCGCCATGCACCTGGATGCAGTCCTGGGCGCAGCGTTGCGCGGCCGCCGGCGCCAGCGTCGCGGCCACGGCCGCCGCGAACTCCGCTGCGGCTTCGGGGTTTTCGAGTCCTTCGTCGATGGCGCGCGCCGCATCCCAGACGGCCGCGACCGCCCGCTCGGTGTCGGCGGCCATCTCCGCGCACTTGTGCTTGATTCCCTGGAACTGTCCGATCGGCCTGCCGAACTGCTCGCGAATCTTCGCGTAGGCGGCCGCGGTGTCGGTGGCCCAGCGGGCGACGCCGACGGCCTCGGCCGAGAGCAGCGTGGTCACCAACGCGCGTGCGGCCGCGACATCGAGGTTGGACAGCACCCGATCTGCCGGGACCTCGACGGCGTTGGCCTGCACATGGGCGACCGGCCGTAACGGGTCCACGCTCTTCACCGGCTCGATCTCCAGCGCGTCAGCGTCGATCACCACCCACTCGGTGCCGCTGGTCTCGGGATCCAGCCCGGCGACGGGCAGCACCAGGACGGAGGCCTGTGCGGCGGCCGGCACCGAGCGGGCCTCGCCGCGCACCATCAGCGCATCGCCCTGTCGGGTCGCGGTGAGCGAGGACTCCAGCGCGTACGCAGCGATCGTCGCACCGGAGGCCAAGTCGCCGAGGACCTTGGCCTGCGAGTCGTGGGCTGCGATCAGCGCGCTGGCAATCACCGACGGCACGAACGGCCCCGGCACCGCGCCGCGGCCGAACTCCGCGATCACTATCGCTATTTCCAGGATGCCGAAGCCCTGCCCGCCGACCGACTCGGCCAGGTGCACACCGTGCAGGCCCTGGTCGGCGGCGGCCTTCCAGTAGGGCGGCGGGTTGGCGATCGGCGTCTCCAGCGCCTCGTGCAGCACCTCCGACGGCGCCACCCGCTCGACCAGGGCACGAACCGATTCAGCCAGGTCTTTGTGCTCGGGTGTGATCGCGATAGGCATGGGCTCCGTTGCCTTCCCTCGAATAACCGGTGGGTTGGGAACGAATTTACCTGTGCCGGCGTTGACCGTGCGTTCAGGGCGCGGGGCACGCACTTTCGCGCCCTGGCCGCAGAGTCAACGCGGAGATGTCACGCCGTTGACCACATTCAGCAGAGCGCGGCCGTCACGCAGCCGTGCGCAGTTCTCGACGCCCGCGGCGAGGTAGCGCCGCATCGTGTCGGCGGTGTACCACGTGACGTGCGGCGTGAGAACCACATTCTCCAGTGTCAGCAACGGGTTGCCGGCCGCCACCGGCTCCGCGGCGAAGACATCCAGGCCCGCCGCGGCGAGCCGGCCGCCGCGCAACGCCTCGACCAACGCAGCCTCGTCGACGATCGCGCCGCGCGACGTGTTCACCAGCACCGCGCCCTGCTTCATAGCCGCCAGCGCATCACCGTCGAGCAATCCGGTGGTCTCGTCCGTGAGCGGCAGATGCAGGGACACGATGTCACTGGCCGCCAACAACTCTCGCAGCCCGCGCCAGTTCGCCGTCCCGTCCTCAGAAGTGCTGGTGTGCAACACGGTTGCCCCCATGGACCCGACGATCGCCTCTACTCGGCGCGCGATGTTGCCGTACCCGACGAGGCCGACGGTACAGCTGCCGATGTCGCGCACGGTTTCCCCGAGCGTCGGATCCGTCGGCCATCCTGCGCCCGCGCGGGTCACGCGGTCCAGCTCGACCAGCCGGCGCAGCGACGCGAGCATCAGCAGCACCGTGCCCTCGGCGACCGACGGTGCGTTGGCCCCGGGCATGTTGGCCACCGCGATCCCCAGCGAAGTCGCGGCGGCCACGTCGATCGTGTTCACGCCGGCGCCGAGCTTGTGCACCAGCTGCAACCGCCTGCCCTGGCGTAGGTCGGGCGCTGTCAGCGGCCGCAGCACATGCCAGATGACCTCGGCCGCGGGCAGCTCCCGGTAGAAGGTGTGGTCGTCGTCCTCGGCGCAGTACCGCACGTCGAGCCAATCAACTTGCGGGGCAAGGAAATCAAGTACCTTCTCACCGGGCGGGAAATGGGCGAGGACTCTCAGCGACGAGCGCCGGCGCGAAAAGGGGAAAGCTACCGCCACCGTTTGGCGATCCACGACGCGATGGTATCGGCCTGCTCGCTGCGCGCCCCCGGCGTGGTGAAGTAGTGGTCTGTGTCGATCGACTTCAACGTCTTGTCACTGCCGGCCAGCGCGTCGTGGATGCGACGGGCGTCGGACGGGAACACGCCGGTGTCCTGTTCCGCGTTGATCACCAGCGCCGGGCAGTCGACCCGCGCAAGATGCGGCTCGGCGCGGGTCTGCGCGTGGCGCAGGCTCCACATGCCAAGCCAGTTGAGCAGCGTGCAGGCCGCGGCGATCCCGTGCGGTGAGCGGTTGGCCTTCGCCGGCACCCCGGCATAGCAGGAGTTGGGCTGTCGCTTCGTGGGCTCCAACGTCGGGTCGACCATCCTCGGGTCGGCCCACGTGCGCATCACCGTGAACGGCCGGTCCGAGAATCCGGCCGCGCGAACACGTTTCAGCTCCTTCTGGACCCAGTCGCTGATCGCATGGTTGCGTGTCACCTGGGCGGCCCGGTACCGGTCGACGAACTCCGGCGAGAACGGGGGACCATTGCGGTCGTCGAAGATGTCGAGGCCGGAATGCGTTGCCACCGGGTCGTTCTCGTCCACGACGGAGCCATCCATCCACGCCGTCAGCACATCGGGCCGGCCGGGGTGCGCCGCGCTGGCCACATACCCGTCCGCGGGCGGCAATTCGGTCACCCCCGCCGCGGGCCGCATGCGGGGCAGCGGTGTGACGTTCGGCTCCACGGCCTGCGACTGGTAGGCCGCCATCAGCGACCCGCCACCGGAATTGCCCAGCAGCACCACCGTTTCCACGCCCTGGACCTCACGCAGCCAGCGCACTCCCACGCCGATGTCCACCAGCGCGTGGTCGAGGAGGAAGCTGCTCTCGAACCCGCGAAAGCGGGTGTTCCAGCCGAGGAAGCCGACGCCGCGAGTGGCCATGTAGTCGGCGAGGTAGTGCTCGGAGAAGTCGATCTGGTAATGCGTGGCGATCATCGCCACCTTGGGCTTGCGCCCCACTCCGCGGTGGTAGAGGCCCTGGCACGGGTGCCCGCCCGCGCCGCTCCGCCGTGCGGTGGGCGACGGCAGGCCGACGAACTCGCGGATCACGCCCGGTGTCGCCATGTCAGGCGGCCTCCCTGCAGTAGATCGCCCGGTAGAAGATGTTGGCTAGCGTCCCGATGCAGGCGTCGTCGTCGACGTCGGCCTGGTCGCGTCCGGACAGCTGCACGTAGCAGAACTGGTTGAGCATCGACACTATCGCCACGGCCATCAGGTGTGGATCGTCGTCGGGGCAGTAGCCCTCGGCCTGAGCACGCTCGACCATCCGGGTGATGAACGTGATCGGAACGTCGCACATCTCGGTCCAGTACTGCGCGAAGTCGTCGTTGACGGTCGCCAGCTGCGACACGCTGATCATCTCGGCCAGCCGGCGGCGGTAGGTGTACCAGTGCGCGGCTGCCGCCTCGCGGATGCGCTGACGATGCGAAAGACCGTGCTGCAAGACGGATTGCGCACGCTCGTTGGCCTCGTCGCGGAAGCGCAGCGCCCATTCGCGGACCATCGCCTCCTTGGAGTCGTAGTAGTTGTAGAACGAGGCCGTCGAACGGCGGGCCTCCTTGGCGATGTCGGCGGTCGTGGTCGCCAGAACGCCTTTGCGCGCGATCACCGCGCGAGCGGCCGCGTCGATCGCGGCCTGCGTCTGACGGCCGCGGACAGTGGGCTGCGCCAACTTCACTCCCTGATCGACCATTGAGCAGAATCTGAACCTGATGTTAAATTCAGATTAGGGGCTGGAGAAGGAGGGGCGCGACATGATCAAGCCGCAGAACACCAACTCCGAGTTCACGCTGAGCGGGATCAACCACGTGGCGCTGGTGTGTTCGGACATGGCCCGCACGGTCGACTTTTACACCAACGTTCTCGGGATGCCGCTGATCAAAGCGCTCGACTTGCCCGGGGGAGTGGGCCAGCACTTCTTCTTCGACGCCGGCAACGGCGACTGCGTGGCGTTCTTCTGGTTCCGCGACGCGCCCGACGCGGTGCCCGGCATCTCCGCGCCGCGGCACATCCCCGGCATCGGCGACATCGTCAGTGCCGTCAGCTCGATGAACCATCTCTCGTTTCACGTGCCCGCCGAGAAGTTCGACGAGTACCGCCAGAAGCTCAAGGACAAGGGCGTGCGCGTCGGGCCGGTGCTCAACCACGACGAGAGCGAGACGCAGGTCGCCGCGCAGCTGCACCCGGGTGTGTACGTGCGGTCGTTCTACTTCCATGACCCCGACGGCATTACGCTTGAATTCGCCTGCTGGGTCAAGGAATTCGAGACATCTGCGGTTACCGCCGAACCGAAGACGGCGGCAGACCGCCGGATGCACGCACAGACTTAGCGTCACGGACGGAGCCGGTCGATCGACCACGCCAGCTGGTCGACGATCTCGTCGGGCGTCAGCCTCACCTGGCCTGCCAGCCATGCGCTGAGCGCCTGCCGGACGCCCCCGACCGCGAAGTGCGACGCGGCACTAACCATGTCGTCCTCGCGAACGTGGAACGCCTCGCCGATGTGCTGGCCCAACAGCATCGCCATCATCAGCGTGCCCTCGTCGCGTTTGCGAACCACCACCGCATCGGCCAGTTCGATGCCGAACACCAGTCGGCCGACCCTCCGGTCGTCATTGATGGCAGAGACGACGGTGACCATGGCCGCCCGCGCCTGCTCGCCTTCCGGCGCCGCGGCGACGGCGGCCCGAATGGTAGCGGCAAGGCCGGCGATCACCCAGTCGTACACCGCGCCGACGAATTCGTCTCTGTCCGAAAAGCTTTCGTAGAAATACCGCGCGGAGACATTGGCTTGGCGGCACAGGCCGCGCACAGTCAGTGCTTCGGGTTTCGGCGCCGAACCCAGAATGCTCAGCCCCGCGTCCAAGAGCCGGCCGCGGCGTTCGGCCCGACGGTCGGCGGGTTGCACACCGCGGTAGGGCCGGGCGCCGGTCTGATTCACAGCCACCATCTTGACACCCGTCGCGTCCGCCAGGAATATTAGGAAACGCACGTTTTCAGATAGGGGTGTCGATGACTGCCACCGAACCGATCAGCCTCGTCGAGCGGCCTGTGTCCGCACCGCCGGTGGGACCGCCCGTCCGGCCCCGGGGAACCGACCCCGGGATGATGGGTATCGGACTGCTCGCCGGACCGGCGAACGTGATCATGCAGCTGTCCCGGCCCGCCATCGGCTACGGCGTGAAGGACAGCCGAGTGGAAAGCGGGCGCATCGACCGTCACCCGATCAAGCGTGCCCGCACGACGTTCACCTACATCGCGGTCGCGATCAACGGCACCGTCGACCAGAAGGCGGCCTATCGCAGGGCGGTCAACCGTGCCCACGCTCAGGTTTATTCACGCCCCGAAGACCCGGTTGCCTACAACGCCTTCGATCCCGAGCTGCAGAGGTGGGTGGCGGCGTGCATGTACAAGGGCATCGTCGACGTGTACCGGCTCTTCGTCGGTGAAATGGACGACGAGACCGCCGACGAGCACTTCCGGGAAGCTGCCGGGCTGGGCACCATGCTGCAGGTGCCGCCGACGATGTGGCCGAAGGACCGCGCGGCGTTCGACGAGTACTGGAACGAGCAACTGGACAAGGTGCACATCGACGACGATGTCCGCAACTTCCTTTATCCGATAGCGGCCGGGCGCCAGCCGATACCGTTGCCGCGGTGGATCCGGCGCCCGCTCGACGACTTCGGGTTGCTGATCACCACCGGCTTTCTGCCGCAGCGGTTCCGCGACGAGATGCGACTGCCGTGGGACGTACACCGGCAGCGCCGGTTCGACCGGCTGATGAACACGATCCGGGTGGCCAACAACCTGGCGCCGAAGTTCATCCGGGAGTTTCCGTTCAACGCGCTTCTTCTCAATCTGGACTGGCGGATCAGGACCGGGCGTCCGCTCGTCTGAGCCGCCGTCGTCAAGAATCTGTTGAGAATTCGTCAAGGCTCGGTGCTGATTCTGGGTTCACCAACCGAACGACCCACCTCAGCACCAAGGAGCCAAGATGTTCAATCGCCGTTTCACCGCCGCCGTCGCCGGGACCACCATGGCCGCAGCCGGACTGGGCATGGCCGCGGTGATCGCCGCCGGACCCGCCAGTGCCGGTTCGGTCGACGACGCTTTCCTCACCCAGTTGGAGCAGGACGGAATCACCCCGCCCAGTGCGGCGCGCGCCATCAAGGACGCGAAAGCCGTTTGCAGCGCGCTGGACAACGGCCATTCAGCCGACGACGTCATCGACGCGGTTGCAGAGTCGACGGGCCTGAGCGCCAAAGGCGCCAACACCTTCGCGGTTGACGCGGCCCTGGCCTACTGCCCGGAGTTCGTCGAGCAGAGCTGATCTCACCCAGGCCGGTGCGGGGACTCCAGAAACAGGGTCCCCGCACCTCGCATTTCGAGAACTGTCAAGCGCCGCGCCGGGTCGGCCGACCCAACAGAGTCGACCCCCCCGCGGGCCGGCACCTCGTCATCGGCTGCGATGAACTCGTCGATGAGTTGGGCAAGCATGGCCGGGCAGTCGAGCTGCGGATGATGCCCGGCCTCGTCGATGATCTCCAGCCGGCTACTCGGCAGCGCGGCATGCGCCGCCAGTGAATGTCCGGCCGGGATGACGGCGTCCCGGGCGCCGGCGACGATCAGCGTCGGCAACTGGCCGACGAGACGCGGCAGCCGGTCCAGCGCGCATACCGTCTGTCCCCGGACGTCGATGACCGAGCGCAGCGTCCGCATGAAAGCCCTGCGTACCAACGGATCGCGCAAGGCCGCGTACTTCTTCCAGCGCTCCTGCAGTCTGGCCGCGTCCTCTGCCCGGGCAGCGATCAGCGAGACGACTCCGTTGCCCAGAAACAGCGCGGGCCGCGACGCGATCAGCGGGAGCAGCAGCTCGGCGCCGGGGGCTGCCAGCAACCGCAGCGGCATGCTGATGTCGATGCCCAGTCCGCCGCTGTTGACCAGGACGAGCCGTCGGCAGTACTCGCGATGCTGGTAGGCGACCTGCAATGCGACGCCGCCGCCGAGAGAGTGCCCGACGAGCGTGGCCACCGGGATGTCCAACTCGTCGAGCAGATCGCGAATCCACACCGCGAACGCACCCAGCGAGTAGTCGGTGCGCGGTTTGTCGGACCGGCCGTGGCCGAGCAGATCCGGCGCGATCACCCGGTACTTGGCCGACAGCGGTCCGATGATCGGGAGCCAGGCGCGGGAACTGGCGGCCATCCCGTGGATCAGCAGCAGCGGCTCGGCCGCGGGGTCACCTTCTTCGCGGTAGGCGATGCGGTGGCCATGCAGGTTCACGAAGCGAATGTCGCTCATGTCCAGTTGCTTTCGCTGGGCGGCGGTGTTCGGCGGGTGATCCGCGTCGTCGGGCGAACACCCGTATCGATCATCGCGTGCGCGTCGGCGCAACTCAGGACGGACATGGTCAACATTGCTCGGCTACTTCGTTAACATACGATAACGAGGTAATTGTCCGGCTGTGGCGAATTGGGGATTTGCCGGACGAAACTTCGCGCCCGCGGCGGGCTTCCCGTCGCCGAGCGGTCGGCCACCGCGCGTAGGGTCGGCACCATGCGCACCGACGACGACACCTGGGACATCACCACCAGCGTCGGGGCCACCGCATTGTTCGTGGCCGCGGCCCGTGCCCTCGAGGCCCGCCGCGACGATCCTCTGGCCGTCGACTCGTATGCCGAACTGTTCTGCCGCGCCGCGGGCGGGCAGTGGAGCGACATGCTCGACGGAAAAGGTTCCGACGACAGGCTGAGAAGCGAGTTCGGCGAGGTGTTCCAGCGCTACCAGGGAGCGCGCACCCGGTTCT
>JBAPQQ010000734.1:0-4142 GCA_049280695.1 Mycobacterium sp. | reverse complement strand
CCTCCAGGCACGCACCCAGCGCCAGGTACTCGCCCAGCGAATCCCAGCGCAGGTGGTTCTCCTCCACGAGCTGCTTGACGTGTTTGGGCGCCGAGCCGCCGGCGCCTGTTTCGTACATGCCGCCGCCGGCCATCAACGGCACGATCGAGAGCATCTTGGCGCTGGTCCCCAGCTCCAGGATCGGGAACAGGTCCGTCAGGTAGTCGCGCAGGATGTTGCCGGTCGCGGCGATGGTGTCCTGTCCGCGGACCACCCGCTCCAGCGTGTACCGCATGGCCCACACCTGCGGCATGATCTGGATGGTCAGGCCTTCGGTGTCGTGGTCTTTGAGGTAGGCCTTGACCTTCTTGCGCAGCTCAGCCTCGTGCGGGCGTTCGGTATCGAGCCAGAACACCACCGTCATGCCGGATTCGCGTGCCCGGTTGACGGCCAGTTTCACCCAGTCCCGGATCGCCGCGTCCTTGGTGACGGGCATGCGCCAGATGTCGCCCTCCTCGACTTCCTGCGTCAGCAGCACCTCGCCGGTGTCGTTGTCGACGATGTCGGCCACGCCGTCTTGGGGGATCTCGAACGTCTTGTCGTGTGAGCCGTACTCCTCGGCGGCCTGTGCCATCAGGCCGACATTCGGAACGGTGCCCATGGTCGTCGGGTCGAACTGGCCGTGGGTCTTACAGAAGTTGATCATTTCCTGGTAGATCCGGGAGAACGTCGACTCCGGGTTCACCGCCTTGGTGTCCTTGGTCCGCCCGTCGGCGCCGTACATCTTGCCGCCCAAACGGATCATCGCGGGCATCGACGCGTCGACGATCACGTCACTGGGCGAGTGGAAGTTCGTGATGCCCCGTGCCGAATCCACCATCGCCAACTCGGGCCGGTGCTCGTGGACCGCGTGGATGTCCTGGACGATCTCTTCGCGCTGCGAGCCCGGCAGCGCCTCGATCTTCTTGTACAGGTCGACCATTCCGTTGTTCACGTTCACACCGAGTTCGTCGAGCACTTTCTGGTGCTTGGCGAAAGCGTCCTTGTAGAACACCTTCACGCAATGGCCGAAGACGATGGGATGGCTGACCTTCATCATCGTGGCCTTGACGTGCAGGGAGAACATCACGCCGGTCTTGTACGCGTCCTCGATCTGCTCCTCGTAGAACCTGCACAGCGCCTTCTTGCTCATGAACATGCTCTCGATGATGTCGCCCTCGCCGAGCTTCACCTCGGGCTTGAGCACGATCGTCTTGCCGCCCTTGGTTTTCAGCTCCATCCGCACCTCGCGCGCGCGGTCCAGGTTCATCGACTTCTCGCCGTGGTAGAAGTCGCCGTCCTTCATGGTCGCCACGTGGGTGCGGGAGGCCTGGGACCACTCGCCCATGCTGTGCGGGTGGTTGCGTGCGTACTCCTTGACCGACTTCGGGGCGCGCCGATCCGAATTCCCTTCACGCAGAACCGGGTTCACCGCGCTGCCGGACACTTTGGCGTAGCGCTCCTTGACGGCCTTGTCCTCGTCGGTCTTCGGATGGGCCGGATAGTCGGGTACCGCGTAGCCCTTCTCCTGCAGCTCCTTGACGGCAGCGGCAAGTTGCGGCACCGAGGCGCTGATGTTGGGCAGCTTGATGATGTTGGTGTCGGGCAGCTGTGTGAGCCGGCCCAGTTCAGCCAAGTTGTCCGGCACGCGCTGGTCCTCGTCCAGGCAATCGGAGAACTCGGCGAGGATGCGCGCCGCCACCGAGATGTCGCTGGACTCGACGTTGATCCCCGCGGGATCGGCGAAGGTCCGGATGATCGGCAGAAAGGCGTAGGTCGCAAGCAGTGGCGCTTCGTCGGTCAGCGTGTAGATGATGGTCGGCTGCTCAGCGCTCATGTGTCGGTCGTCTCCCACCCTTGTTTCGGTCAAGCCGGGTATCAGTATTCCGCCGACGGGCACTGCGTGTCAGGCGCGGGTCCGAAACAGATCGGCCCGAGAACCCAGTGGCAGCCGGCCTCCGGCGTGCGATACGCTTCTTCTTGGTCAAGAGCGCCAGCGTCAAGCCCCGGCTCGCTGGCCGGCAACCCTCCAACCGCGGTGGGGTGCCCCGGGTGAGAGACCAGGTTGAGTAGCCACGGCTACACGGCAAGCGCGGGTCCGTGATGACGGGCCCCCGGACGAGACAGGGAAACCTGATGCGGAGGCCTACTTGCAGTTCTCGCTGACTGCACCGACGAGCAGGCCCGTCACCACAGGAGAATCATGACGAACGAAGCCAACTGGGCGTTCGAGACCAAGCAGATCCACGTCGGCCAAGTGCCCGACGCCGCGACCAACGCGCGCGCGCTGCCGATCTACCAGACCACGTCGTACACGTTCAAGAGCACCGACCACGCGGCCGCGCTGTTCGGGCTCGCCGAGCCGGGCAACATCTACACCCGGATCATGAACCCGACGACCGACGTCGTCGAACAGCGCATCGCCGCGCTCGAACGAGGGGTCGCGGGGTTGTTTCTGTCGTCCGGGCAGGCCGCCGAGACGTTCTCGATCCTCAACATCGCCAACGCCGGCGACCATGTCGTCTCCAGCCCGCGGCTGTACGGCGGCACCTACAATTTGTTCCACTACTCGCTGCCCAAGCTGGGCATCGACGTCAGCTTCGTGGAGAACCCCGACGACCTCGAGTCCTGGCGGGCGGCCGCGCGGCCCAACACCAAGGCGTTCTTCGGCGAGACCATCTCCAACCCGCAGAACGACATCCTCGACATCCCGGGCGTGGCCGCGGT
Source organism: Mycobacterium sp. (assembly GCA_049280695.1). Lineage (GTDB taxonomy): Bacteria > Actinomycetota > Actinomycetes > Mycobacteriales > Mycobacteriaceae > Mycobacterium. Next base: position 1,397 of record JBAPQQ010000734.1, on the reverse strand, counting down.
TGCCCACGGCGCCGGCGTGCCGCTGATCGTCGACAACACCGTCGCCACGCCGTACCTGATCCAGCCGATCAGCCACGGGGCCGACATCGTCGTGCACTCCGCCACGAAATACCTGGGCGGGCACGGCGCGGCAATCGCCGGGGTGATCGTCGACGGCGGCACCTTCGACTGGACCAACGGGCGCTTCCCCGGCTTCACCACCCCCGACCCGAGCTATCACGGCGTGGTATTCGCCGAGCTCGGGCCGCCGGCGTTCGCGCTGAAGGCCCGGGTGCAGCTGCTGCGCGACCTCGGCTCGGCCGCGTCGCCGTTCAACGCGTTCCTGATCGCCCAGGGCCTTGAGACGCTGAGCCTGCGCATGGAGCGCCACGTCGCCAACGCGCAGCGCGTCGCCGAATACCTCGAAGGCCATCCCGACGTCATCTCGGTGAACTTCGCCGGGCTACAGAGCTCGCCGTGGTACGAGCTCGGAAAGAAGCTGGCGCCCAAGGGAACCGGTGCGGTGCTGGCATTCGAGCTCGCCGGCGGGGTGGATGCCGGCAAGGCGTTCGTCAACGCGCTGACGCTGCACAGCCACGTCGCCAACATCGGCGACGTGCGCTCGCTGGTGATCCATCCGGCGTCGACCACTCACTCCCAGCTCAACCCCGACGAGCAGCTGGCCACCGGTGTCACGCCCGGGCTGGTGCGTCTGGCGGTCGGCCTCGAGGGCATCGACGACATCCTGGCCGACCTCGAGCAGGGCTTCGCAGCCGCCAAGCCGTTCACGTCGTCGGCCGCGGATCCACTGTCCGTGGGGTCGTTCTAGTGACGATCTCCGACGTGCCGACCACTGCGCTGCCCGCCGAAGGCGAGATGGGTGTGGTCGGCATCGGCCCGCTGCGGCTGGAGAGCGGCCACGTGATCGACGACGTGTCGATCATGGTGCAGCGCTGGGGCGAGCTGTCGCCGGCCCGCGACAACGTGGTGGTGGTGCTGCACGCCCTCACCGGCGACTCGCACGTCACGGGTCCGGCCGGTCCGGGCCATCCGACATCCGGCTGGTGGGACAGCGTCGTCGGTCCGGGTGCACCTATCGACACCAGCCGCTGGTGCGCCCTGGCCACCAACGTGCTCGGCGGATGTCGTGGCTCGACGGGGCCCAGCTCGCTCGCCCCGGGCGGAAAGCCCTGGGGCTCGAGGTTTCCCACGATCACCATCCGCGACCAGGTCGAGGCCGACATCGCCGCACTCGCCGCGCTCGGTATCACCGAGGTGGCCGCGGTGGCCGGGGGCTCGATGGGCGGCGCGCGGGCACTGGAGTGGATGGTCGGCCATCCCGACAAGGTGCGCGCGGGGCTGCTGCTGGCCGTCGGCGCGCGGGCGACCGCCGACCAGATCGGCACCCAGTGCGCACA